>JAAXJP010000388.1:3112-7701 GCA_012269805.1 Rubrivirga sp. | reverse complement strand
GTCGTCGCGCGGGGCGCCGGCGGCCCACGCCGAGAAGCTGGCGCGCGTGGCGCGGTCGGCCGCGCGGGCGCGGATCGCGGCGGACACCTCGCGGGCGTCGCCCACCGCGCGGCCGGCCCCGGCCGTCTCATAGCGCCCGTCCCCGCCGGGCAGCGGGACGACCGCCATCCGGGGACGCGGGTCGCGGGCGTCGTCGGGGCGTGACCGGTCGAGGCCGGCGCCCTGGATCCACCCCAGGTGCTCGCACCCGCCCTTGAGGCGCTCGCGGGCGTCGGTCTTGGCCGCGGCGTCGAGCGCGGCGAGGCCGCCGGCCGGCGCGGGCGACGTGCCGAGCAGGAGGCCGCCGAGGCCGCTCATGTGGCCTCCCGAGAGGGGCCCCCACATCGTGTAAAGCCGCTCCCGCGCCCGCGTCGCGGCCACGTAGGTGAGGCGGAGGGCCTCGGCGAGCCGCTCCGCCTCGGCGAGCGCGCGGACCTCGTCGGACGCCCCGAGATCGTAGACCGCCCCGCCATCCGGGGCGTGGGCCAGCGGCGGGCGCTCCTGGAAGCCTCCGCCCGGCCAGAACTCGGTCTCTTTGCCGTCCCAGAGGTACGGCGCGAACACGACCGGGTACTCGAGCCCCTTCGACGTGTGCATCGTCACGACCTGGACCGCCTCGGCGTCGCTCTCCAGCCGCATCTCCGTCCGCGCGGCCTCGCTGAACGTGTGGTCCATCCGGGTGCGGACCCACAGGAGCAGCTCGTCGGGGCTCCGGTCGGCGCCGCGCTCGGCCTCGTGGAGCAGCTCCATCACGTGGCGGAGGTTCGTCAGGCGGCGCTCGGCGTCGGCGAAGCGGGCGATCCGGGCCCAGACGGTCTCGCCGCCGGCCCTTCGGCTTCGCTCAGGAGAACCGTCGAGGCGGGCGTCGCCGCAGAGGTCGGTGAGCGCGCGGAAGACGCCGTGGCGCCGCCACGTCGTGCGGTGCCCGCGGAGCCGGTCGGCGACGGCGTCGAGGTCGGCGTCTTCGGCCTCGGCGAGCCGGTGGGCCGTCCAGCCGAGCAGCTCCGTGGCGAGCGCGGCGCGGACGGTCCGCCCGTCGCCGGGCGCCGCGACGGCGCGGAGCACACGCTCGACCTGCTCGAACGTCGGCGCCTCGCGGATGTCGGAGCCCCGCGCGATCACGGCCGGCACGCCGCGCTTGCGGAGTGCGTCCTGCACGTCGCGCGCCTGGCCGTTCGTGCGGACGAGGACGGCCACGTGCTCGGGCGCCAGCCGGTCCCACGCCTCGCGCTTCCGGTTCCAGACCTCGGCGGCCTCGTTCGTCAGGAGCGCGACGATCTCGGCGACGGTCGCCTTGAGTGTTGCGTCGTAGGCTGTGTCCTTACTCACAATACCTGCAGTACGCCCTCCTTTTGGTTTCTCTAGGGCGTCCCCCTCCCACCACACGAACGGCGCCTCGGGCTCGACGCCGCGGAGGCCCGGCGCCTCGGCGGCGGCGCGGACCGGCTCGAACGGGATGCCATCGTAGACGAACGCCCGCTCGCCGCCGTGTGCGAACAGCGCGTTGACAGCGTCCACGAGCGCCGGGCTGCTCCGGTAGTTCTCCGATAGCGTGAACCGCCGCTCGGGCACCGCGTCGCGCTTGGCGTCGAGGTAGGCGAACACGTCGGCCCCGCGGAAGGCGTAGATGGCCTGCTTCGGGTCGCCGATGAAGAACCGCGGCCGGCCCTCGTGCCCGTCCCGCGCGCCGAGGCCGAGGTGGAAGACGTCGTACTGGCGAGGGTCGGTGTCCTGGAACTCGTCGATGAGCGCGACCGCGACCTGCTCGCGGATGGCGGCGGCGAGGGCCGGCCCTGTCCGCTCGTCGCGGAGCGCGTTGCGGAGGCGGCCGATTAGGTCGTCGGCATCGAGGAGCCCGGCATCGCGCTTGATCTCGGCGAATCGCTCATGCGTTCGCGTCACGAATGAATCGACAAGCGCGTGATTAACAGCATCGACGGCAGCGGAGACTGCCTCGCACTGTAAGAATCCCTCGTACGCTTCAACCGCCTCTAGTGCAGCCTTCCCATCATCTGACTTCTGATAAGTGACAGCCTCTTGGATCTTGTCGATGCGAACCAAGAGGACGGCATCGAGGTGGTGCCGGTCGCCTTCAGCGAACCGTCCGACGCGCTCAAACAAGGCTTGTCTCTTTCCTAGGGCGAGTTCCTTCGCGTCCTTCGCGTTGGAACACCGGTGCGGTGGTACTATCGCGAGTGCGGCGTCAGTGTCCCATACCGTTCCAAGGTTCTGAGAGGCTGATTCGAGGCCGGAGAGGGCCTCAGTGAGGGGAACCGCTTCCGGCCGGATGACCGTGCTTTCGTAGCGGGTCGCAGACTTGTAGTGTTGAAGGAAGCGATCGAGCGACCATCCAGCAGCGAATACAATCGCGCCTAACCCGGCCTGCTCGGCCATGAGCGCATGCCACACGTCGCGAGCCGCTCTCTGCTTCATACGTTCAGCGTCCTCCACGAACTCGAACGCGAACGGCTCGCCGCTCTCGAATGCCGAGCGCTCCAAAACGCGCTTGCAGAACCCGTGGATGGTGAACACGGCCGCCTCGCCCACGTCGCCGAGCGCGTGCCGGAGCCGCCGCGCGCCGCGCGCCCGGTCGGCCTCCGTCGCGCCGTAGCGCTCGACGAACGGCGCCACGAGGCCGGACGGCTCGGCGCCCTCGAAGGCGTCGAGCGCCTCGCGCAGCGCCTCGCGGATCCGCGTCTTGAGCTCCTCCGTCGCCGCCTTCGTGAACGTGACCACGAGCAGCCGGCGGAGGTCGGGCAGGGGGTCCTCTCCCCCCGCCGCGTCGGGCGGTGCGCTCGCGAACAGGTCGGCCTGCCCGCCGGCCTCCTCCGCCTGGCCACCGAGGTGGGCGGAGTCGGGGGGAGAGGCGTCGAGGTGGCAGGCCTCGGGGTCGAGCACGAGCCGGAGGACGAGCTGCGTGATCGCGTACGTCTTGCCCGTCCCGGCGCTGGCCTCGACGAGCGTGACGCCCGGGTCGAGCATCCACGGCTTGCCAGGGGTGCGGGGCTGGAACGGGCAGAACGGCCTCACGCGACCTCGCTGGCGTGCGTGAAAACGGGCCCCCAAAGGAGCCGAGCCCAACGATCAAAAACCCCTGGCGTGTCCTGAAGGGGGCGACGTTGGCGGTAACAAAGAGCCACGGCAGCGTCAGTTCTCACATCGGAAAATTTCTCGTACGGACTGTCGTACTTCTTGCTTGCTTGCTTCAGAGCATAGTCGTTGTGCTTGTCATTCGGCAGACACTCCGTCATCCGGTCGAGCCGCAACGGAAGGAATCCCTTGGATTCACGCCCTAGGATCTTCTCTCGCTGCTTTGCAAGGATCGCCAGTTCGCTCTTCCGATTCATGAACGTCGCTGCGTACTCGTGCGACGCCTTCTCGAAGAGGGGCGGCGGGAGTTGGCGGAAGGCGAGCATCCCCCGGACGAGAAACTGGATCAACAGCCGCGCCTCGTCGCGGTCGACCGCCTCGAACGCCCAGGCCGTGTCCTCGCCCGCGACGACCGTGCGCCGCGGGACGCCCTCGAACCCGTCTTGCGCGCACAACGCGAGGTGGTCGATCCATCCGCCCAACAGGTCCTTGCCCTTGACCTTCGCGGGCCGCGCGCGGAGGACGCCCTCGGTCCGGCTGAGCGTGAGGGCGCCCTCGACGCGCCACTCGCCCGACGGCGCCGCGACGACGACCGGGACCGCCTCGGTGTCGCCGTGGGCCCGCATCCGCGCCGCGAGGTCGCCGACGGCCGCGAGCACCTCGCCCGCGAGCGCCTCGCCGATCTCGCCGGGCGGGAACTGGCCCGACAGCCGGAGCCGCGCCCGGAGCGCCTCGTCGCCACGCTCCGCGATCACGCCGTCGAGCACGGCCGTCTTGGCCTGGAAGCGGCCGAGCGCGTCGAGGTCGACCGGCTCGTCGTCCTGGAGGCCGGCGTCGTCCAGGCGGAGGCCGAGGCCGAGCCAGTCGCAGTGGTAGCGGCACGGGCTCCGCCACGCGCGGGCCAGCTCGCCGAGCGTCGTCTCGACCGGCGCCTCGGGCGGGTCGGCGGCGGCGCCCGGCTTGGGCGGGTCGAAAAAGCGGCCCGTCGCGTCGCGGTCGGAAGCTGCGCGGCGGCGGCCGTCGTAGGTGAAGTGCGCGGCGCTCGCGGCGTCGAAGTAGTCCGGGTGCGACGGCTGGAGCCGGTGCTCGGTCACGATCCGCGCGAGCCCGTCCGCGCCGAACGACCGGCGGCAGGTGTCGAGGAACGCGTCGAGCACGACCGACCGGGCGCGCGGCGCGCCGTCGGACTGCGACCGGCCGACGACGCTCAAGATGAGCCGGTCGCGAGCGGCGAGGACGGCGTCGAGGAACGCCTGGCGGTCGGTCCCGTGCGGGTCGGGGTCGCCCGCCTCGGGCGCCCAGCCGAGGAGGTCGAAGGCCGGGCGGCGGTCGGTGCGCGGGAACGCGTCGCCCAGGCCGACGACGGCGAGCACACGGAAGGGCACGCCGCGGAGCGCCGTCGGGTCGCCGACGGTGACGGCGCCGGTGAGGTACGGCTCGTCGGCGCCAGCGTCGAGCGA
>JAAXJP010000388.1:0-3102 GCA_012269805.1 Rubrivirga sp. | reverse complement strand
GGCGAGGTGGGCGCGGACGTCGGCGAAGCCGACCGGGCGGTCGCCCGCGATCCGCCCGAGGCGGGCGATGGCCTGGCGAAGCGCGACGAGCGCGGCCACCTCGGCGTCGTCGCGCGGGGCGAGGACGGCGTCGGCGAAGAGGAGGAGCTGCGAGGCCCAGTCGGCCGGCGCCCGCTCGCCCCGGAGCCGGTCGAGACCGGCGAACAGCGCCCGCTGCCACTCGCAGAACCGCCCCAGGAGGTCGGCCTCGTCGACGGTCGCCTCGGCCACGGGCAGCCGGTCGAGCACGGCGTCGTCGGTCGGCCCGACGGCGTAGCCCAGGAGGAGCCGGTCGAGGGCGAACCGCCACGTGTGGAGGTCGTCGGCCGGGAGCCCGAAGCGCGCCTTATGGTCGGCGTCGCGACCCCAGTGGACGCGCGCCTGCCGGGCCCACTCGTGGAGCGTCGGGAGCTCGGACTCGCGGACGTCGGCGGCGCGGCGGACGGCCGGCGCGTCGAGCAGGCCCAGCACGTCGGACGCCGTCGCGCGCCCGTCGCCGAGGGCCAGGATCCGCTCGAAGGCGTCGAGCACGCGGGCCTCCGGCCGCGCCGGGTGGTCCGCCACGTGGACCGGGATCTCGACGCCCAGCCCGGCGTCGCCAAAGACGGCGTCGACGAGCGGCGCGTACGTGTCGAGGTCGGGCACGAGCACGGCCACGTCGTCGGGACGGAGCCCGTCGAGGTGCTCGAACGCGTCGAGGAGGTGGTCGCGGAGGACCTCCAGCTCGCGGACTTCCGAGTGCGCGTCGATCACGCGGACGCTCCCGTCAGCGGCGAGCGTGACCGGGTCGGACCCGTCGGCCCCGGCGCCGAGGTGGGTGAGGTCGCCGCAGCAGAGCGCCGCCTGGAGCACGCCGAGGGCGGTCGGCGGCGGCTCGGGCGCCCTGAGGTGCGCGACCGGCACGATCCGGCGGTCGGCGAGCACGCGGGCGTAGTCGGCGGTGGCGGCGCCGAGGTCGCGGAGGAGCGGGTGGCCGTCGTGGTCGCCGAGGGCACGGGCGCCGTCGCGGCCGGGCACGGCGGCGTAGACCGTGACGGCGGTGTGCGCGCCCAGCGCGGCCAGCACGTCGAGATAGGCCGGCGGGAAGAGCGGCGCGCCGACGACCGAGACGGCCGGCGGCAGACCGGCGGGCCGCTCGCGGGACCGGAGCCGCGCCAGGAGCGAGAGGAGCACGTCCGCGCGGTCTGTCGGGCGGTCGAGCTCGTTGGCGGCGGTGGCGCGGAGGTGGCGCCAGAGGTCGGCCTGCCAGCCCTCGTGGAGGAAGTCGCCGCGGTGGCGCCCCCGGGCCCACTCGGCGAGGCGGCGCGGACGGTAGACCTGGTAGTCGTCGTAGAGCGCGGCGAGGCGGGAGGCGAGCGCGAACGGGCCGCCCGGCTGCCCTCCCTGCGCGTCGAGCCACGCCCGGAGCGGCGCGTACCGAGAGCCGCCCAGGTCGACCCCGCCGTCGAGGGCCTCGGCGATCCGCCAGGCGAGCGCCTCCGCCTCGAACATCTGCCCCGACAGGCCGCGCCCCACCAGGCCGAGGTCCTGGGCCAGCCCGTCGACGAACCGCCGCGGCGACAGCAAGCTCAGCGACGCCGCGCAGCCGGTCCGCGCCGCGATCTGGCCCTCGACCCACGCCGCCATCCCGTTCGCGCGGGCGACCACCACCACCTCCCGCTCGAACGGCCCGAGGCGGCGGCTCGCGCGGTCGGCCATCAGGCGGTCGAGCAGGTCCTCGCTGCGCGACGCCGTGACGACGGAGAAACCAGACATCGGAGGCACAAAGAGACGTACAGATCGGCGCCAAAGGTAGGCCCACCCGCGGCTCCTCTCGCGCCCCGGTGCACATGGATTTCCCACCTCCTCTGCGGCCTGCCGACGAACCCGCGCCGCACGGTCGCGTTCATGGCCGTTCATGCGCCTCGTCTTCCTCACCCTCCTCGCGCTCGGCGCCTGCGCCGACGGCTCCCGCTCCGCGCCGCCGCCCGGCCCCGACGCCGGCGTGCCGTACCGCCTCGACGCGCCCGACGCCGTCGTCGACCTACCGGCCGAGCTCCAGGAGGTCTCCGGCCTGACCGTCCTCCCGAGCGGCCGCCTCGGCGCCGTCCAGGACGAGACCGGGACCGTCTTCGAGGTCGACCCCGCGACGGGCGCCATCGTCGACCGGCTGGACTTCGAGGGGGCCGGCGACTTCGAGGGCATCGAACTCGTCCCCGGCGACGCCGTGTGGGCGCTCCGCAGCGACGGCGACCTCTACCGGGTCTACCGCGACTCGACCGGCGCGCCGGCCGTGCGCGTGTTCGAGACGGCGCTCCGGAGCCGGAACGACACCGAGGGCCTCGCCTACGACGCCGCGGGCGGGCGCCTCCTCATCGCCTGCAAGGAGTGGCCCGGCGAGGACCCCGAGACCGGCGCCAACTACGACGGCGTCCGGACCATCTACGCGTTCGACCTCGACACCGAGAGGGTGAGCGAGCGGCCCGTCGTGGTTCTCCCCCGGAACGTCGTCGACGGCCGCATCAACTTCCGGCCGTCGGCGCTGGCGGTCCACCCCGAGACGGGGCACCTCTATGTCCTGTCGTCGGTCCGCACCGCGATCGCCGTGGTCGACACGAACGGCGCGGTGCTCGGCGTCCTCGACTTCCCGCCGGGCCTCCTGCCCCAACCCGAGGGCCTCGTCTTCACCGCCGACGGCACGCTCTACGTCGCCAGCGAGGGCGGGGCCGGCCCCGGCCGCCTCGCCCGCTTCGCGCCCACCGACTGACCGACTCCCACGCCCTGGCCGCATGCGCCTCGCCCTGACCCTCCTCGCCCTGACGGCCCTCGTCGCCGGGTGCGCCACGACCGCCACCTACGTCGCGCCCGAGCGCCGGGCCGAGCCCGTCCCGCCGCTCCCCGACGGCGAGATCGCGCACCAAGTGTTCCTGGCCGCCAACACCGGCGACCTCGGCGCCGACGGCGCCCCGGTCGTCCTCCGCGCCCTCGGCGCCGCCGCCCGCGCGGCCGGCGCGGCCGCGACCGTCGCCCTCCTCGGCGCCGTGCCCGCCGCCGGCCGCCCGCCCGAGGCCGCCCCCGCCCGCG
>JAAXJP010000208.1 GCA_012269805.1 Rubrivirga sp. | reverse complement strand
CTCCCGTCCCCTGTGCCCCTCTCCCTCGAAGACAAGGCCGCCGGCCTCCTCATCGTCCGCCTCGGCAACAACCTCCCGCCGGCCGTCACCGCCAGTGAGCAGGAGGACGAGGTCGCTGCGCTCCTCGACAAGCTCCCGATCGGCGGCCTCATCCTGTTCAACGGCCGCTGGCCAGACACGCGCGAGACCCTCCGGCGCCTCCAGGCGAAATCCGAGCGCGGGCTGCTCGTCACGACCGACATGGAGCGTGGGTTCGGGCAGCAGGTCATCGGCGGGACGGTCTACCCGCATGCCGAGGCGTTCGGCGAGGTCGGCGACGCCGAGACGGTCCGCCGCTTCGCGGAGCAGGCGAGCCGCGAGGCCCTCGCGTGCGGTGTCCACGTGACGTACTCGCCCGTCGCCGACGTCGACCGGAACCCCGACAACCCGATCATCGGGGCGCGGGCGTTCTCGTCGGACCCGCAGCGCGCGGCCGAGCTGACGGCCGCGTTCGTCGAGGGCGTCCACGCGGCCGGCCAGTTCGCGACGGCCAAGCACTTCCCCGGTCACGGCGGCACGACCGGCGACTCGCACGACGGCCTCCCCACGCTCGACGACGACCGCGAGACGCTGGAGGCGACGGACTTCGTCCCGTTCCGCGCGGCCATCGAGGCGGGCGTCGATATGGTCATGACGGCCCACATCGTCTACCCAGCCCTCGACCCGGACCAGCCGGCGACGCGCTCCAAAAAGATCCTGTGCGGCCTGCTCCGCGACGAGATGGGCTTCGAGGGCGTCGTCGTGACCGACAGCCTCCAGATGGCCGGCGCGAAGGTCGAGGGCCGGACGGAGGGCGAGCTGGCCGCCGACCTCCTCGAGGCCGGCGTCGACCTGTTCGTGGACGCCGTCGACCCCGAGGCGCTCGTGGCGGGGCTGGCCGAGGCCGTCCGCGCCGGGCGCGTCTCCGAAGCCCGGCTCGACGAGTCGCTGGCCCGGGTCGAGGCGCTCCGACAGAAGCTCCGCGACCGGTTCGGGCCCGACGTGTTCGCGGCCCCGCCGTACCCGGCCGAGACGGTCGCCGCGGCGGAGCACCGGGCGCTGGCCGACCGCGTGGCCCGAGACGCCGTCGAGGTCGCCCGGGGCCCGCTCCCCGACCTCGGCGACGGGACGGGCACGCTCGTCGTGCTCATGAAGCCGGCGCCGCGCCCCAACGAGCCCGAGACGATGCCGATGGGGGAGGCCGTCGCCGAGCTCCTGCCCGGGGCCGTCTACCGCGAGCTCGAACCCACGCACGAGGACCAGGACGAGCCGTTTGACGAGATTCGCCTGCTCGCCAACGACGCCGAGCGGCTCGTCATCGCGACGGTCGCCCGGCCGGCCGCGTGGAGCACGTTCGGCCTCGACGCCCGGGAGCGTCGGTTCGCCCAGCGGATGATGGAGAAGCACCCGACGACGCTCGTCGTCCTCGGCGACGCCCGCGGCCTCCGCGGCTACGACGCCTGCGACTCCGCCCTCGTCGTCTACTCCGACGTCGCGGCCTCGCAGGTCGCCGCCGTCGAGCGGCGGGCCGGCACGGCGTGAGCCCCCCGGCCTCGGCGCCGAGGCGGGCGGGGCCGCCCGCTTCGTCCCACCCGTCTCCCGTCCCACCCGGCATGAACCTTCCCACGGAGCGACTCGTTCTGACCTTCGGGTGCGCGATCGCGGTCGTGGCCTACGTCTACTGGACCGCCGAGGCGATCGACCTCGGCCTCGGGTGGACGTCCATCGCGTCGGTCCGGGCGGCCGTGGTGCTCGCCGGGACCCTCCTCCTCGCCCTCGTCCTCCGGGCTGCCGCCCGCGCCAATCCACCCCCCGACCCATGACCTCCGGAACCAACTACCGCTGGGTGACCGCTCTCATCGCGGCCCTCGGCGTCGGCCTCGTGGCCGCCATCGTCACCCCCCGCTACGGCGACTCCGACGGCGTCGACTGGCTCGTCACGATCGGCCTGGCCGTCCTCACCGGCGCGATCGTCGCGTTCGCCACGCGCGAGAAGACCGACGACGGCGCCCACGTCAAGGACGACGTGCTCCCCTAGCGCGGAGCCCCGGCGCGCGACGCGCGTAGCTTCGCGGAAGCCCTTCCGATCTCCCCCCGTTTCCATGACCGACCCGACCGACGCCCCCGTCTCCGCCTACGAGAAGCCGCCCGCCGGCGACCAAGAGGTCGACCCGCGCTGCGTGCCGCAGAACCTCGACGGCCCGCCGCCCATCGGCGACGAGATCGTGCCGCCGGACTACGACGAGGAGAGCCAGGAAAACTGGCGGTTCCTCTTCGAGCGCCAGATGTCGCTCCTGCCCGGCCGTGCCGGTGAGGCCTACCTCGAAGGCGTCGAGACGCTGGGCATGACGAACCGCGAGATCCCGCACCTCCGCGACCTCTCGCGGCGGATGGAGGAGGCCGCCGGGTGGCGAATCGCCCGGATCCCGGGGCTCCTCCACGAGCGCGACTTTTTCGGCCTCTTGGAGCAGCGCGTCTTCCCGTCGACCGACTACATCCGGCGGAAGGACGAGCTCGACTACACGCCGGCGCCGGACTGCTTCCACGACATGTTCGGCCACATGCCGATGCTCTGCGAGCCGGCCTTCGCCGACTTCTACCACCTCTTCGGCCAGTCGGCGCTGAACGCCGAGGGCGTCGACCGGCAGTCGCTCGAGCGGCTCCACTGGTTCACCGTCGAGTTCGGGCTCATCAAGCAGGACGTCGGCGAGCGGATCTTCGGCGCGGGCATCCTGAGCTCGAAGGACGAGGTCCAGCACGCGCTCAGCGACGCGGTCGAGAAGGTCCCGTTCTCGGTCGACGCCGTGATCAACCAGGACTACGACGTGTGGCACCTCCAGCCGAAGCTGTTCGTGCTCGACTCGTTCGAGCAGCTGGAGACCGAGTTCCGCGCGTGGGCCGACTCGCGCGGCCTGCTCCCGGCCGACGCCTGAGGCCTCCCCTGAACTCCTCCGCCCGCCTCGACGCCGTCGCCGAGGCGGGCGCTCTCGTGATGGGCCGACTCGAAGCCGTCGTCACCGGTCGCGTCCAGGGCGTGGGGTTCCGGCGCTACGTCCAGCGCTGGGCGCGGAAGCTGGACCTGACAGGCTGGGTCCGCAACGAGCCGGACGGGACAGTCCGCTTGGTGGCCGAGGGAACCAACGACGCGCTCGACCGGCTGGCGCGCCTCCTCTGGGGCGGCCCCCCACCGGCCGACGTGGCGTCGGTCGAGACGCAGAGGGGAGAGGCCGAGGGCGGCTTCGACGGGTTCGAGGTCCGCTTCGTGCGGTAGGCGGCGGGGCGGTATCCTCCCTTTGTGCCCCCTCGCCCTGGATGACCCGCCGCGCCCTACTCGACGACGCCGTGTCCGCGCTGTCCGACGCTGGCGTCGAGGACGCCCGCCGGACCGCCGAGTGGATCGTCGAAGAGGCCACGGGCGCCGACCGGGCCGCGCTGTACGCCCGGCCCGACGTCGTCGTCGAGCCCGCCGAGGCGGCCCTCGTCGCCCGCTACGTCGCCCGTCGGGCGGCCGGCGAGCCCGTCCAGTACGTCCTCGGGCACGCCGACTTTTACGGGCTCCGCCTGGCCGTCACGCCCGACGTGCTCATCCCGCGCCCGGAGACCGAGGAGGTCGTGGAAGAGGCCCTCCGGCGGGTTCAGGCGACGGGCGCGCCGTGGGTCCTCGACGTGGGGACGGGGAGTGGGGCGATCGCCCTGGCGGTCAAGCACGAGCGGCCCGACGCGGAGGTCTTCGCCGTCGACGTGTCTCCGGAGGCCCTCGCCGTCGCGGCCTCGAACGCCGCCCGGCTCGGCCTGGAAGTCACGTTTGTCGGATCAGACGCGCTCCGTCCCGCCTTCGCGGCCGACGTCCCGCCGACGTTCGATCTGATCCTTTCGAACCCGCCCTACGTGCCCGAGGCGGAGCGGGCCAGCCTCCAGGTCGAGGTCCGCGACCACGAGCCGCCGTCCGCTCTGTTCGTGCCGGACGCGGACCCGCTCGTGTTCTACCGAGCCCTCGCTGGCCACGCCGGCGCGCTGCTGAAGCCGGGCGGCTGGCTCGTCGCCGAAACGCACGCCGACCTGGGGCGGTCGGTCGGCGCGCTGTGGGCGGAGGCTGGACTAGAGGACGTGGACGTCCTGCCCGACCTCGCGGGTCGCGACCGGATCGCCGTCGGCCGGAGGGCCTGACGCCGTCCGCCTCGTCGCCGACCCGCGAGGACGACGCCGTCGGCCGGGCGGGCTCAGACGGACGGCGCGTCCTGTGGACCGCGCTCCGCTCGGTGAAACAACCACGCGGTCGCGAGGAAGGCGACCACAAAGAAGGCGTTCAGCCCGAGGAGCTCGGCAGGACCGCTGTACGGCTGGCCGATCCCCCCGGCGATGGCGACGAGGCCGATGCCGGCGACGCCGAGCGCCGCGCCGGCCATCACGCGGGCCGTCGGGGCAGGCCGGAAGCGGGCGATTCCGGCCCCGACGAGGGCGGCTAGCGCGAGACCGACGTACCCGACGTTCGCTGGGTCCCCGTCGGCCCCGATGATGCCGACGCCCATGCTGAGCCAAGCGAGGACGAGCGGTGTGAGGACGGCGCCGGCGATGGCGAGACGGCGGATGGAAGTGGAGGTGAGCATGGGGGCGGGGCGGGTGGTACCGCAGTGTACTTTGCGAATGAAAGTAAGTCAAGCTCTCGAAGCCACGCTCTCGATCCCCACCGCGGGAGGTCGGTGGGAGAGACCGGACGGCCGTACCCTCCGATCCCACGTCCCGACCGATTCCGTGGCCCGCCGCTTCGTCCTCCAGCCCCGCGAGCCGTCGCCCTCCGACGCCGGGCTCACGCTCGATTACGCCGCCGACCTCGACCCGCAGCAGCACGCCGCGGCGACGGCCGGCGACGGCGTCACGCTCGTGGTCGCGGGCGCCGGCACCGGGAAAACGCGGACGCTCGTGTACCGCGTGGCCTACCTCGTCGAGACCGGCGTGCCGCCCGAGCAGATCGTCCTGCTCACGTTCACGCGGCGGGCGGCCACTCAGATGCTGACCCGGGCTGGCGCGCTCCTCGACGGCCGGTGCGAGCGCGTCAGGGGCGGGACGTTCCACGCGTACTGCCTCGAACTCCTGCGCCGGCACGCCGAGCGGGTCGGGTACCCCCAGCGGTTCGGCGTGCTCGACGCCGCCGACGCCGCCGACGTCATCGACCTCGCGCGGACCCGGCTCGGGCTCGGCCGCCTCCCCAAGCGGTTCCCCAAAAAGCGGACGCTGCTGTCGATGTTCTCCGCGGTGACGAACCGTGGGCTGGCGCTCGGCGAGGTCCTGGCCGAGGAGTACCCGCAGTACGCCGAGCACCTCGACCTCATCGCGCGCCTCCGCGCGGCCTACGCCGAGACAAAGCGGCGGACCGGCGTGATGGACTTCGACGACCTGCTGGCCCTCGCGCTCGAACTCCTCCGCGAGAACCCGGACGTCCGCCGTCAGGTCGCCGGCCGGATCCGACACGTCCTCGTCGACGAGTACCAGGACGTCAACCGCCTCCAGGCCGACCTCGTGGAGCAGTTCCAGTCCGTGCACGGGAACGCGATGATGGTGGGAGACGACGCGCAGTCGATCTACCGCTTTCGGGGGGCGGACGTGGGCCACATCCTCGAGGTCCAGAAGCGCTACAACGGCGCCCGCGTGCTAAAGCTCGAGCACAACTACCGGAGCACCCAGCCGATCCTCGACCTCGCCAACCGCGTGCTCGACGAGGCCGTCGAGAAGTACGACAAGCGGCTCTTTACGGACCGTGAGGGCGGCGCTCGGCCGGCGCTCGTCGCGGCGCCTGACGACGACATGGAGGCCCGGTTCGTGGCGCAGGTTGTCCTCGACAAGCGCGAGGCGGGGACGGGATTGAATCGGATGGCCGTCCTGTTCCGGTCGGGCTGGTGCTCGTACGCGCTCGAGGCCGAGCTCAACCGCCGGAAGGTCCCGTTCGTCAAGTTCGGCGGGCTCAAGCTGACCGAGGCCGCCCACGTCAAGGACGTCGTGGCCCACCTCCGCGTGGCCGAGAACCCCGCGGACGCCGTCGCCTGGAACCGGGCGCTGCGGCTCGTCGAAGGCGTCGGGCCGGCGACGGCGGGGCGGCTGCTCGATTGGATCGGGGCGGCGGCGACGGGTGGCGGCCCGGCGGCGGCCGTCCAGATGCTCCGGCAGTCGGTCGACGAGGTCGTCCCGTCCGCCTCGGTGGCCGCGTCGGTGGGGCGGCTCGTCGAGGCGCTCACGCCGCTCCGCGACGACGGCATGCCGCCCGAGGAGCAGGTCGAGCGGCTGCTCGGCTACTACCGCCCCGTGTTCGAGCGCGTCTACGCCGACGACTTCCCCAAGCGCGAGGCCGACCTCGACGCCGTCGTCGCGCTCGCGGCCCGCCACCGGTCACGGACGGCGCTCCTCGAGTCGTTGGCCCTCGACCCGCTCGACTGGACGCAGGAGCCGTCGGAGGGCGCCCGGAAGGACGAGCCGCCGCTCGTGCTCTCGACCATCCACTCGGCGAAGGGGCTCGAGTTCGACACGGTGTTCCTGATCCACGCGCTCGACGGCGTCCTGCCCTCGGCGTACGCGCTCGCCTCCAGCGACGAGGAGGACGAGGAGCGCCGGCTCCTCTACGTCGCGCTCACGCGGGCCGAGACGGAGCTGTACGTGTCGTACCCGCTCGTCCAGTACCGGCGCGGGACGGGCCAGTACCTGACGGCGCCGAGCCGCTTCCTCTCGGGCCTGCCCGAGTCGCTCCTCGAGCCGTGGTCCCTCGTCGAGGAGGCCGCCCCGCCCGACACGCTCCCCGAGGCCGACCGGCCCGCGCTGCCGGGTCCGACGGACCGCGCTTGACCGGCAACGGTCGCGTCCCTACCGTGGCGCCATGCAGATCGACGCCCCCGTCCCCCCGACCGTCCGCGGCCCCGACGGCCTCCGGATCGAGGCGCTCGGGATGGACCGGTACCCCGAGGTCCAGGCGCTCAACCGGGTCGTGTTCGGCGACGACCGCGTGATCTACCGGACCGACCGCGACGACCTGCTCCTGCTGCTAGCGACCGTCGCCGGCGAGGCCGTCGGCTACAAGGTGGGCTACCGCGAGAGCGCGTCGACGTTCTACAGCGCGAAGGGCGGCGTCCTCGACGGCTGGCGGCGGCGCGGCGTGGCGCGGGCGCTCCTCGTGCGGATGGAGGCCGAGGCGCGTGAGCGGGGGTACCGGACGTTCGCCTTCGACACGTTCCCCAACAAGCACCCCGGGATGACCGTGCTCGGGCTGGCCGAGGGGTTCCGCGTCACGGCCGCCGGCTACAACGCGGCCTACCGCGACTACCGGATCCGCTTTGAACGCCCCTTGTGAGGGAGGGCGCGGGGCACCGAGGGTGAGTCCCATCCACGCCCTCGGCAACGGGACCGCGGCGGAGCGCCCGGGCCGGCCCTCACGCCGCTAGAACAGCGCGTACACGAACGGCGCGAGCGGGCTGCCGCTAACCGACACGATGATCGCGCCGAGCAGGACGAGCACGAGCACGATCGGCGCGAGCCAGTACTTTTTGCGGACGCGGAGAAACTGCCAGAGCTGGCCGAGGACGCGGAGCTTCGACATGGGGGCGGGGGAGTCCGTCGGAAGGTAGCGCCGCGCCGCACGCGGCTCCCCTCGCCAGGACGCCGAGGCGGGTCGGGCCGGCCGGCCGCGCGTAGACTTCGTAAC
>JAAXJP010000185.1:4770-7742 GCA_012269805.1 Rubrivirga sp. | reverse complement strand
GCCCAGACCCCGCCGGCCCCGCCGGCGGGGTCTGGGCGGAGAGGGTGGCCGCCAGCAGGAGGGCGGCGCGGGCGGGGAGACGGGGCACGGGCGGAGGGCGACCGGCCGAGAGTACGCACGCCGCGCCGCCGCGTTCGCCGCCTGTGCGCCCAGACAGAAGAGGCCCCGCCGGGCGGAGATCCGGCGGGGCCTCAGGACAACCCTGGCGAAGTTGTCCGGGGGGATCGTTGCGTCCCAGCCCGAGGGTAGGGACGGCGGGTGCCAGAGGTCCGTCACACCCGCGACGGCCAGAGAACGTCGCCAGGCGGCCTCTGGTACCCGGCTAGTCCATCATGCGGCGAAGAAAGGCCGGCACGTCCGTGTCGTCCTTGTTGATCCGCTCGCGCCGCGGCGGGTTGGCGTTCGGGAGCGGGCGGACGTTCGACGGCCGCCGGCCCTCCGCCTTCTCGCGGTCCGGGACCTCCTCGTCCTCGCGGACGCGGTCGGACTGGAGCGGCGCACGGCGCTCGTAGGCCGGGACGTCGAGGGTCTTGAGGTTGTCCTCGCCCTTGTAGGGCGGCGAGCCGGCGCCCGAGCCGAGGACGACGCGCGGCCGGCGGGCCGGCGCCTCCTCCTCCGCCTCCGGCCCGTCGTTGTCGAACCCGGTCGCGATGACCGTGACGCGGAGCGAGTCGCCGAGCGTCTCGTCGATGACCGTGCCGAAGATGACCTCGGCCTCGTCGCCGGCCTCCGTCTGGATGACCGACGTGGCCTGCGTGGCCTCGCGGATGCCGAGGTCGATGCCGGCCGTGATGTTGACGAGCACGTTCCGCGCGCCCGCGATCGAGATGCCGTCGAGGAGCGGCGAGGAGATGGCCTCCTTGGCCGCCCGCTCGGCCCGGCGCTCGCCCGAGGCGATGGCGCTCGACATGAGCGCCGTCCCGCCGTCGAGCATCGTCGTCCGGACGTCGGCGAAGTCGAGGTTGATGAGGCCGTGGACCGTGATGAGCTCCGAGATCCCGCGCGTCGCGTTGTAGAGCACGTCGTCGGCCATCTCGAAGGCCTCGACGAGCGTCGTGTTGTCGTCGGCGACGTCGAGGAGCCGCTCGTTCGGGATGATGATGAGCGTGTCGACGACCTCGCGGAGCTGCTCGACGCCCTGCTCGGCCATCCGGCCCCGCTTGCGGCCCTCGGCCACGAACGGCTTCGTCACGACGGCGACCGTGAGGATCCCCATCTTCTTGGCGAGGGCCGCCACGACGGGCGCGGCGCCCGTGCCGGTCCCGCCGCCCATGCCGGCCGCCACGAAGACCATGTCGGCCCCGTCGAGGGCCGCCTCGATCTCGCGCTGGCTCTCCTGGGCGGCGCTCGCGCCGACGCTCGGCCGGGCGCCGGCCCCGAGGCCCTTGGTCAGCTCGCGGCCGACCTGGATCTTGCTGGGCGCGGCGTTCGCCTGGAGCGCCTGCGCGTCGGTGTTGATGGCGACGAACTCGACGCCGTGGATGCCCTTGGCGAGCATGTTGTTGACGGCGTTGCCGCCGCCGCCGCCCACGCCCACGACCCGGATCAGGGCCGTGTCCTGTGCGTCGTCGTCGAATGCAAATCGGGTGCTGAAGTCTTCCATTGGATCCCTCCGAAAGGGTGTGTCTTGCCAGGGTTGTGAGGCGGCGGCAGGACAACCGGGAAGGTACCGGCTCCGCAGCCCTGCCGCGTGAGTGTTGATAAGTGGGTGGGTCTAGAGCTCGTCGAACCAGCTCCGCATCCGGCTCGCGATCTTGTTGACGAGGCCGTCCGGGTCCGAGTCGTAGCCGTCGCCGACGGCCTCGACCGGCTCGCGGACGGGCTCCGCCTCGACCGCCTCGGTCTCGGGGGCGACGAGCGAGGCCCCGCGGCCGGCGCCCGTGCGCAGCCCGTGGAGCACGAGGCCCACGCCCGTCGCGTACTTCGGGTCGTCGACCTCCTCGACGAGGCCGCCGGCCAGCCCGAGCGGGCGCCCGACGCGGGCCTCCAGCCCGAGGATCTCGGCCGCGAGGTCGGCCGTGCCCGGAATCAGGGCGCCGCCGCCCGTGAGCACGACGCCCGCCGAGAGGTGCCGGCCGTAGCCGCTCCGCTTGATCTCGATGGCCACGAACTCGAGGATCTCCTCCAGCCGCGGCTGGATGATCTGGGCCAGCGTCGACTGCCCGATCGACTTGTCCGGGCGCCCGCCGATGCCGGGGATCTGGATCTCGCGGTCCTCCTCGACCATGTCGACGAGGGCCACGCCGAACTCGCGCTTGAGCCGCTCGGCCTGGTCGTGGAGGATGCCGAGCCCCTTGCGGAGGTCGTCGGTCACCTTGTTGCCGGCGACGGCGACGACGGCCGTGTGGCGGATCGTCTTGTCCTCGAAGATGGCGATGTCGGTCGTCCCGCCGCCGATGTCGACGAGGACGACGCCGACCTCCTTCTCGTCGTCGTGGAGCACCGCGTGGCTCGACGCGAGCGGCTCGAGGACGATGTCGTCGACCGCATACCCGGCCTTCTCGATGCAGCGGTACACGTTCTTCGCCGCCGACACCAGCCCGGTGATGATGTGGACGTTGGCCTCGAGCCGGACGCCGCTCATCCCGATCGGGTCGGCCACGCCGTCCTGCCCGTCGACGATGAACTCCTGCGGGAGCACGTGGAGGATCTCCCGGTCGGCCGGCATGGCCACGTGCTTCGTGTCCTCGAGGAGGCGCGTCACGTCGCCCTTGTCGATCTCGCCGCCCGCGACCGTGATCACGCCGCGGCTCTGGAACGACTGGATATGGTCGCCGGCGATGCCGACGACGACCGACTGGGTCTCGATGCCGGCGGCGTGCTCGGCCTCCGAGATCGCCCGCTTCACGGCGTCGACCGTCTTGTCGATGTTGACGACGACGCCGCGGTTGAGGCCCTCGGACTCGGCCACGCCGACGCCGCGGACGTGGATCCGGTCGAGGTCGTCGGCGCTCGCGACGACGGCGCAGATC
>JAAXJP010000185.1:0-4760 GCA_012269805.1 Rubrivirga sp. | reverse complement strand
TTCACCCCTCGCCCGGTGTTCAGCCCCGCCTCGGCGGCCACGCCGCCGCGGGGGAGGTGTAGCCGCCCTAAGTGGGGGGCGCGGCCCACGACGGCGCAGATCTTGGTGGTCCCGATGTCGACGCCGACAACGACGCGGTCGCCGGTGGGTTCGGTGTGAGGCATGGTGTGTGGGGGAGGGTGGAGTTAGGCAGGGGGCGTCGAGGCCGCGGGAGCGGCGGCCGCGGTCGAGGTGGGGGCGGAGCCGCGCTCGCGCGTCACGACCTGGCCGTCGAAGCGGAGGTCGATGAGGTCGAACCGGACCTCGGGCTGGGGCAGGACGGCCTGGTCCCAGAAGGCGCGGAGCCGGCGGAGCTGGTCGGCGTGCTCGCCCGGCGTGGTCCCGAGGCGGACCGGGAGGCTGCCGTGCGCGGCGACGGGCGTCGTCCAGAGCGTCGGGCGGCGGCCCCAGGCGACCTCGGAGACGAGGGCCTGCGTGTTCTCGTCGGCGTGCGCGAGGGCGGCGAGGAGCGAGCGGAGGCCCGCGCTCGCGACCGGCTGCGTCGGGTGGTAGGGCGGGGCGTTCGTGAGCACGGGCACGTCGTAGACGGCCGGCGACGCGGCGGCGACGGGCATCGCGAAGCCCGCGGCGTCGAGGAAGTGGCTCTGGCGGCCGTCGCCGTCGAGCACGAGGGCGACCGGCACGCGCTCCTCGACGGCGATCCGGAGCGTCCCGGTCGGGAGGCGGCGGACGGACGCGGACGCGACCCACGGGTGGGCCTGGACGCGGTCTTCCATCAGCGCCGGCGAGAGCGAGAACAGGGCGACGGAGTCGGGCTCGGCGCGCGTCAACGCGGCGACCTCCGCCTCGGGCGCGTGCTCGGCCCCGACGACGGTGATGGCCTCCAACGGGAGCGTCCGTTGCCAGAGCCACGCGGCGCCGAGCGCGAGCGCGAGCGCGACGAGGCCGAGGCTCCGGAGGACGCGGCGGCGGCGGTCGGCCGGGGTCTTGGTGCGGCGCGTGCTCATCGGTCGCCGACCGGCGTCGTGTCGCCGGTCTGGAGCTGGTGGAGGAACGACTCGCCGAAGCGCCACACGTCGCCGGCCCCCATCGTCACGACGAGGTCGCCGGGGTGGACGAGGCTGTGGAGGTGGGCCGGTAGCGCCCCCTTCTGCGAGACGTAGTGGACGTCGCGGTGCCCGTACTGGCGGGCGAGGTCGGCGATGGTCTTGCCGGAGACGCCCTCGATCGGCTCCTCGCGCGCCGGGAACACGTCGGTCACGACGAGCACGTCGGCGTCGTAGAAGGCGAGGGCGAACTCCTCGGCGAGGTCGCGCGTGCGGCTGTAGAGGTGCGGCTGGAAGACGGCCACGACGCGCCGGTCGCTCCACCCGCGGGCCGCGGCCTCCAGCGTGGCCTCCACCTCGGTCGGGTGGTGGGCGTAGTCGTCGACGACGAGGACGGTGCCGGTCTCGCCGGCCTTCGTGAGCTCGGCCTCGCCCTTGACCTGGAAACGCCGGTCGACGCCCTGGTACTGGCCGAGGGCCTCGACGATGGTCTCGAACGCGACGCCGAGCTCGAGCCCGACGGCCACGGCCGCGAGGGCGTTGCGGACGTTGTGGAGGCCCGGGGCCTGGAGGACGATCGTGCCGAGGCGCTCGACGCCCTCGAAGACGTCGAAGTGCGTCTCGGCACCGGCCTGGTCCACGTTCTCGGCTCGGAGCGAGGCCTGCCGGCTCGTCCCGTAGGTGCGCACCGGGCGGTGGATCCGCCCGAGCACGCTCCGCACGTTCTCGTCGTCGAGGCAGAGGATCGCGGCGCCGAAGAAGGGGACCGAGTTGGCGAACTGGACGAAGGCGTCCTTGATGTCGTCGAGGTCCTCGTAGATGTCGAGGTGGTCGGCCTCGATGTTGGTGACCACGGCCACGATGGGCGCGAGGCGGAGGAACGTCCGGTCGTACTCGTCGGCCTCGACCACGATGATCTCGCCGCCGCCCGCGACCGCGTTCGAGCCGAACACGGCCACCTTCCCGCCCACGATGATCGTCGGGTCGAGCCCGGCGTGCTGGGCCACGAGGCCCACCATCGTCGTCGTCGTCGTCTTGCCGTGCGTCCCGGCGATGCCGACCCCGCGCTTGGCGCGCATCAGTTCGCCGAGCATCTCGGACCGCTTGATGATCGGGATCAGGCGCCGCTGGGCCTCGGCCGTCTCGGGGTTCGCGTCGGGGTCCTTGACCGCCGACGAGTACACGACGACGTCGGCGTCTTGGACGTGCTCGGCCGCATGGCCTTCGTAGATCGCCGCACCGAGCTCTTCGAGCCGCGTGGTCACGTCGCTCTTCTTGAGGTCGGAGCCCGTCACCTCGAACCCGCGGTTGAGGAGGACCTCCGCGATCGAGGACATCCCGATCCCGCCGATCCCCACCATGTGGATCCGGCGGACGGTGCCCATCTCCCCGTGCTTGCGCGTCTCGCTCATCGGTGCGCGGGGGGCTCGGCCAAGGCCACAACGGCCTCGGCGATCGTGGCGGCCGCCTCGGGCCGCGCGATGGTGAGGGCGGCCTCGGTCATCCGCTGGCGCTCCGCGGCGTCGTGGAGGAGCGGCGGGACAACGTCGTCGAAGCGGCGGGCGAGGTCGGCCTCGGGCAGGAGCACGGCGGCCCCGGCGTCGACGAGGGCGCGGGCGTTCTTCGTCTGGTGGTCGGCGGTGACGTTGGGGCTGGGGACGAGGACGGAGGGCGTGCCGGTGACGGCGAGCTCGGAGCAGGTGATGGCGCCGGACCGGCACAGCGCGAGGTCGGCGGCCGCGTAGGCCAGGTCCATCCGGTCGAGGTAGGGGACGAGGCGGAGGCGCGGATGGTCCGGGACGGCCTCGCGAAGCGTGTCGTAGTAGCGCTTGCCGGCGGCCCAGATCACGAACGTCTGCTCGTCGGCGAGGAGGCGGTCGAGGGCCAGCTTGAGCGCGCCGTTGATGGGCCCGGCGCCGAGCGATCCGCCCATCGCGAGGAGCACGTCGGCTTCCTCGGGCACGTCCCAGTGGGCGCGCGCCTCGTCGCGGTCGACACCCACGAGGTCCTGCCGCACCGGGTTGCCGGAGACGGACGTCTCGGCGCCCTCGAAGTAGGGCGCGGCGGCGTCGAAGGCGAGGAACACCCTGGAGGCGCGCTTTGCCAGCAGCTTGTTGGTGGCCCCGGCGTAGGCGTTCTGCTCTTGGAGCACGAGCGGGACCCCGCGCATCGACGCCACGAGGCCGACGGGGCCGCTCGCGTAGCCGCCCGTCCCCACGACCACGTCGGGCTCGAACGCGCCGACGAGGCGCCAGCTGTCCCACAGGCCCTTCGCCAGCTTGAACGGGAACGCGAGGTTCCGGGCGACGGCCGACGCCGAGAGGCTCCGCTGGAAGCCGGACACCGTGACGGCGCGGATCGGGTAGCCGGCCTTCGGGACGGCCTCCCACTCCATCCGGTCGCGCGTGCCGGCGAAGGCGACGGCGGCGTCCGGCCGAAGCTGACGGACGGCGTCGGCGATCGCGATGGCGGGGTAGACGTGGCCGCCCGTGCCGCCGCAGGCGAACAGCACGCGCGGCGTCCCCGCCGGGAGCGGGGCGCGCGCGTCGGTCGTCGAGGAGGCGGTGGCGGTCACAAGGGGCAGGAGTCGGTCGGCCTCGGGGCCGAGGCGGGGAGGGCTACGAGGTGGCGTGGCGCGAGACGTTGAGCAGGATGCCGACCATGGCGCCGGTGGCGAGCATCGACGTGCCGCCGTAGCTGACGAACGGCATCGCCAGCCCGGTCACGGGCAGCAGCCCGCACGTGACCATGGCGTTGACGAACCCACCCAGCACGACGGCCGTGGTCAGGCCCGTCGCGAGGAACAGGCCGAGCGGGTCCGGCGCGCCGCGCGCGACCCGGAGGAACCCCCGCCCGAGGATCCAGACGAACACGAACAGGACGAGGAGGGCGCCCACCAAACCGTACTCCTCGGCGATGATGGCGAGGATGAAGTCGTTGTACGGAGCGGGCAGAAAATCACGCTGGACGCTCTTGCCCGGCCCCACGCCCGTCAGCCCGCCCATGGCGATCGCGATGCGGGCCTGGTCGGCCTGGTAGTTCTCGTCGGCGCCGGTGATGGCGACGGCGTCGTCGTTCGAGGCGAACAGTTCGATCCCGGTCCACGCCTCGACGCGCGCCGCCCGCTGCGGGCTCGACGCGAGGAAGCCGATGGCGAGGATCAGCCCCGCCATCCCGACGGCCGCCATGTGGAGCACCTTCACGCGGCCGACGAACAGCATCGCGCCCATCGTCATGGAGAGGACGGCCGCCGTCGACAGGTCCTCCATCCCGATCAAGAGGACCGTCGGCGCGATCCACACCAAGAGCGGCACGAATCCGCGCGAGAGGTCGCCGATGTAGTCCTGCTTTTTGGCGAGCAGGACGGCCACGTGGAGGATCAGCGCCACCTTCGCGAGGTCGGACGGCTGGAACGAGATCGGCCCGAGCTCCAGCCAGCGCTGCGCCCCGTTCGTCACGACGCCGAGCGCCTGGACGGCCACGAGCAGCCCGATCGACCCGATCAGGGCCACCTTCGACAGCCGCGCGAGCCAGCGGTAGTTGACGAGCGACATCACGCCGGCCACGCCCAGCGCCAGCCCCACGCGGAGGAGGTGCCGGAACAGGAACCGCTCGGTGTCGCCGCCCGACTTCGTCTCGGCCAGGAACGACACGGCCGAGTACACCGCCAGCACGCCGGCCGCGCTGAGCGCGAGGACGGCCCAGATCACGGCC
>JAAXJP010000743.1 GCA_012269805.1 Rubrivirga sp. | reverse complement strand
CGCCGCATCAGGAACATGAACAGGCCCGAGAGGAGGGCCAGCCCGAGGATCATCCCGCCGAGCATGACGAGCGCCCACCGGAAGTCGGCGGCGAGCGCGGCGCCGGCGGCCGTCCCGGCCGCGTAGCCCTGGACGGCCACCATCCGCGGGATCGCGTCGATGGCCTCGCGGACGAGCCCCGGGATAAAGAGCGTGAACAGCGCCGAGGCGAGCGCGCAGAGGAGGCCCGGGCCGAGGGTCCAGCGGTAGCGCCAGAGGTCGGCGTCGAGGCGGCGGAGCGGGGAGGCCATGCGGTCGGGGGGAGCGGCGCGCGGACGGGCGCCGGAGACCTACGCTAGGCCTCGACCACGGGTCCCCGCCGACGCCACGCGGCCCCGCCCGCCTCGGCAGGCCTCCGGCCGGGTCCACCGAGGCGGCCCGGGGGACGAGCGCCTACGCCCCGGCGTGCGCGGCGAACTGGGCCAGCGCCCGCTCGGTCTCGGCGACGGCCGTCGTGAGCGAGCCGTCGAGCGCGGAGGGCTCGCCGCGGCGCGCGCCGGTCTCGACGGCGTCCCACACGTCCGTCAGCGTATCGAGCCCGACGTTCGCGGCGCTCCCCTTGAGCGCGTGGGCCGAGGCCGCGACGCCCTCGACGTCGCCCGCCGCGCGGGCCGCCGCGACGGCGGCCAACGCCTGGCGGGCCGACCCGTCGAAGGCCTCGACGAGCTCCGCCACGAACGCCTCGTCGTCCTCGCCGAGCAGCTCGCGGACGTGGCCGCGAACGGTGACGAGGAGGCCGGCTGGCTCGGGCGGCCGGACGGCCGCCTCGAGCGCGGCCACCGAGAGCGGCTTGTGGATCGCCCCGTCGAAGCCGTCGGCGCAGAGCCGGTCCGTCGCGCTGGAGTCCGCCCGCTCCGTCACGGCGACGATGCGGAGCCCGCCGGCCGGCCGCCGAGCGCGGATCGCGTCGCGGATCGCCGCCCCGCCCACACGCTCGCTGAGGAGGACCACGTCGTACGCCCGCCCGGCCGCGCGCTCGACGGCTGCGGAGCCGTCGGTCGCGGTGTCGGCCTCGACGCCGAGGTGGCGGAGCATCGAGAGCGCGATGAGCTGCTGGGTCGGGTCGGCCTCGACGAGGAGGACGGCCGGGGACGAGGACATGAGCCCGGGGGGTGAGCCTGAGATACGCGGGCGTGGGGGGCCGATCCAGTATCGGCGGCGCCCCCCCGAGGTTAAGCCTCTCGCCGAGCGGGCGCCCCCGCCGTCCGGCGGCGTCCTACACGTCTAGGACGCGGACCTCCGTCTGGACCTCGCTCTTAGGGATCAGGGCGGGCCAGTACGCGACCACCTCGCTCGGCCGGGGCCGCCCACCGGCGAACCCGGTGACGGCGCTGGGGCCCGTTAGGATGAGCGGGGCGATCTCGCGGCCGAACTGCTCGACGGCCGCCTTGTCCTGCCCCCGTACCGACACGCGGAGCTGCACCTCGTCGAGGTCGGCCTCCCGCACGGGGTCGGCCTCGGCGACCTCCGAGAGCGCGTTGAGCCCGACGATCTCGGCGCGGTACTCGTCGAAGGCGAGCCCGAGCGCGTCGAGCCGGTCCTTCAAGATGCGCGCGGCGGCGCGGGCCTTGGCGGCCGCCTCGGGCCAGGCGTAGACCAGGGTCGAGGTCGCCTTCCAGCCGTCCGAGTACGCGGCCGAGACCTTCAGGAACTCGGTGTCCTCCGAGCCGCGGATGCCGCTCACACGGACGCGGTCGCCACCCTCGTCCTCGAGGTGGATCGACGTGAAGTCGGCCACGACGTCGGGCGTGATGTAGTCGGCCGGGTCGCCGATCTCATAGAGGAGCTGCTCGGCAACGGTGCCCCGCGAGACGAGCCCGCCGGTCCCCTCGTGCTTCGTCACGACGAACGACCCGTCGGCCGAGACCTCCGCGATGGGGAACCCGATCGAGGCCATGTCCGGCACGTCGCGCCAGTCGGTAAAGTTGCCGCCGGACGACTGGGCCCCGCACTCGAGAATGTGGCCGGCGACGGTCCCGGCCGCCATCTTGTCCCAATCGGCCCAGTCCCACCCGAACCGGTGGATGAGGGGGGCGAGCGTGAGGCCGGTGTCGGTCGTCCGCCCGGTCACGACGACGTCGGCGCCCTGCTCGAGGGCCTCGACGATGGGCCGGGCGCCGAGGTAGGCATTCGCGCTCACGACGCGGTCGCGGACGCTCGCGAGCGGCTCGCCCGTCTCCATGTGCTCGAGCTCGACGCCCCGGTCGAGCAGGTCGTCGAGGCGGCCGAGGAGGTCGTCGCCGGTGACGACGGCGACCTTGAGGCCGGTCGCGCCGCGCGCGCGGGCGCCGGCGACGATGGCCTCGGCGCAGGCGACCGGGTTCACGCCGCCCGCGTTCGAGATGATCTTGAACCCCTTCTCCTTGACGTCGGGCGCCAGCTCGGTCACGACCTCCACAAAGTCGCGCGCGTAGCCCTTCGACGGGTCGCGGAGCTTCTGCTTCTGGAGGATCGACATGGTCACCTCGGCGAGGTAGTCCATGACGAGGACGTCGATGGGCCCGCGGCGGGCCTGGTCGATGGGCGCGCGCTGGAGGTCGCCCCAGAAGCCCTGGCCGGAAGCGATGCGAAGCGTGTTGGACATGCGGGGAGGCGATCGAGAAGGGGGCGACCCCGCCCGCCTCGGGGCCGAGCCGTCAGGTCGACGCAGCCGGGCGGAGCGGGCCGGGGCGGTCTGGAACCGCTTTCGGCAAGCTACGCGGGGGGCCGCGCCCCGGTCCGCGGGGCGCGGGCTTTACTCCCCTTCTTCAGCCATCGCGACCGGCTCGAACGCGACCGACACGACGGTCCCCCCGCCGTCGCGCGGGCGGACCTCGAACTCGCCGCCTACGCGGTCGGCGCGGTAGCGCATGGTCCGGAGGCCGAGGCCCTCGCCGCCGGCCAGCGCCGTGTCGGAGATGCCGACGCCGTCGTCGCGGACCGAGAGGACGGCCACGCCGTCGGCGGCCGTCAGCGAGAGGCCGATGGAGCTCGCGCGCCCGTGGCGGGCCGCGTTGGCGAGGGCCTCCTGCGCGATCCGGTAGAGGTGGCCGGCGTGCTCGCGCGAAGGGCACACGACGTCGTCGCCCCGGAACGCGCAGTCGATGTCGAAGGCCTGCGCCCCGTCGGCGGCGAGGCGGGCGAGGGCGTCGGCGAGCCCGTCCGGCTCGATGTTGACCGGGAAGAGACCGCGGGCGATGGCCCGGGCCTGGCCCAGCGCGTTCTCGACCAGCTCGCGCGAGCGGAGCGCGTCGGCGACGAGGGCGTCCTCGCCCATCCGCTCGAGTGCGTGGACGAGCGCCTGGAGCCGGAACGCGGCCCCCGTCAGGACCTGCCCCAGCCCGTCGTGGAGGTCCTGCGCCATCTTTTCCTGCTCGCGGGCGGCGACCTCGAGGATCTCGCGCTCGAGCTGGCGCCGATCCGTCACGTCGCGCTGCGTGCCGACCCAGTTGACGAGCGCCCCTTCCTCGTCGCGGACCGGCGCGATCTCCCACTGGAGGACGAATTCGGACCCGTCCTTCCGGTAGTTGATGGTCTCGGCCTGGACGGGCTCGCCCGCCTCGAGCCGCTTGCGGACCCGGTCGAGCACGGCCCGGTCGGACTTGGCCCCCTGGAACATCCGCGGGCTCCGGCCGACGATCTCGCCGACCTCGTACCCGAAGACGCGCGCGTGGGCCGCGTTGGCGTAGAGGATCCGAGGGCCGGGCTCGTCGACCTCCGTCCCGGTCACGACGATGGGCTCGGCGGCCTGCTCGACGGCGGCCGCCAAGAGCCGGCGCTCGCGGTCGGCCCGGCGGCGCTCGGTCACGTCCTCGGCCACGTACGAGAACAGCGGGCCGGCCCCCTCGGTCGTGTTCACGACCACGTCGAGGTGGCGGGTGCCGGGCACGTCGGGGTCGGCGCCCCACGGGAAGACGGTCCGGAAGTGGACCGGCTCGCCAGACGCGGCACACGCCTCGACCTGGCGGCGCCACAGGGCGGCCTCGGAGCCGGGAAAGCCAAGCTCGGCGAGCGTCGCGCCCTCGATGTCCCCCACCGACCCGCCGCCCGACGCGAACAGGGCGAGGGCCCCCTCGTTGGCCGTCTGGTGGCGGACCTGCTCGCCGTCGAACTCCACGACGCCCATCAGGAACGGGGCGCTGTCGAAAAAGGCCCGGAGCAGGCGCCGCTGGCGGTCGACCTGGTCGCGCTGCTCGATCTCTCGCGTGACGTCGTTCTGGACGCCGACGAAGTGGGTGACCTCGCCGGCCGGGTTCCGGATGGGCGTGAGGTAGAGCCGGTTGTAGAACAGCGAGCCGTCCTTCCGGTAGTTCCGGAGGAGGACCTCGGCCGGCGTGCCCTCGGCGACGGCCTCCCGGATCTGAGCGAGCGCCTCGGCCTGCCCGTCGCCGTCGTCGTCGCGGGTCCCGTCGGGGCGGACCTGGAGGAACCGGCAGTTCTTCCCGATGATCTCCTCCCGCGGGTAGCCCGTCGTGTCCACGAAGTTCTGGTTCACGACCACCAGCGGGTTGTCTGGCAACCGGACGTCGGTCACGACGACGAGGTTGTTGACGGCGTCGAAGGCCCGGTGGATCAGGTCGTTGGCGTCGCGGACGGGCGCGCTCCCGCGCCGGTCGCGGACGAGCAGGAGCGCCTGGTTGCCGAGCACGCGCTCGAGCGTTTCCGGCCGCCCCCCGGTCCGGTCGGTCGCTGGCGACAGCGCCCGGACCCACACCCAGCCGCCGGCCGCCGTCCGCATCCGGAACTCCCGCTCGAACGGCGGGGGCGCCGTCCAGAACCCCGCCTCCTCGAGGTGCACGGCGTCGTCTGGATGGACGAGGTCGAGGAACGGGCGGCACTCGACTTGGTGCGGGTCGAACCCGAGGATCCCCCCGAGGCTCGAGTCGGCGAAGGCGACCTCGCCGCCCGGGTCGAGAATGACGACGGCGTCGGCGAGCGCGGCGGAGAGGGCATCGTAGGCGTCCTGGCCCTCGAACGTGAAGGCAGGACGGTCGGTGCGGTCGGACATCCGGGGGATCAGAGGAGAGCGGCCGCCTCGGCCCGCAAGGCGCGACAACGGCGGAGACACAACGTACGCACACGCCCTCGGCACCGGCCCTCCGGCGCCCCCCGACTAGCGCTCGACACGCACCGAATCGAGCACGACGGTCGAGACCTCGAACACGCGCCCCGCGTCGTGGAGGTCGCCGAAGTGGCGGAGGTCGCCAATCGAGTCGGCCGAGAGGTTCCGCCAGTCCTGGAACACGACGCCGCCCTCCCGCCACGTCCGGATCGGGACCCGGAAGCGGGTGCCTGTGGCGGCCCGCGCCGTGTCGCCGGGCGCGACCTCGTAGGTGTAGGCGTAGTGGCCGATCTGGCCGTCCGACTGGCGGAGCCAGTAGACGTAGCGGTCCTGATAGTCGGCCCCGCCGCCGTCCTGGGCGAACGTGACCTCGACGCGGTCGTAGTCCTCGCCGCCGACACGGTCGGGCGTGAGGAGCCGGGCGCGGACGGCCGGGTCGGCGAGCGGCGCCGGGAGGAGGGCGAAGTAGACGACCGAGTTGACGGCCGTCGTGAGCGCCGCCGCGCCGTCGGGCGTGAGGGACGCCTCGACGCCGTCGACGAACCGGTGTGCCCCGTCATTGTCGACGACCTCCTCGACGGTCCGCCCCTGCGCGTCGGTGAGCGTGCGGCTGTAGCGGAACCGGCCGCCGTCGCGCTCGGCGACGAACGGCGTGCCGCGGAAGGAGAACCGGACGGTCGCGTCGTCGAGGAGCGCCGAGCCGTGGTGCGTCCGGGCCCGGTCGAGGAGGGCGAGCGCCTCGGCGTCGCCCTGCGGCCCCGGCCGCTCGCAGGCGGCGAGGACGACGAGGAGGGCGGCGGCGAGGAGACGGGGCACGGGCGGCGGGGCGTTTCGGAGGATACGGAGACGCCCCTCGGGGCCCCGCCCTTACACGAACGGCGACTGGCGGGCGGCGCGCGCCAGCTTCTGCGTGTCCTGCGCGATCACGAGCTCCTCGTTGGTCGGGACCACCCACACCGGGACGGCGCTGTCGGCCGTGGTGACGACCGCCTCGGTGCCGTTCGCGGCCTCGTTGGCCCCAGCGTCGAGCGTCATGCCGAGGCCGGCCAGGCCGTCGAGGATCCGGGCGCGGATCGGCGCGGCGTACGTCCCGATGCCGGCGGTGAACGCGACGGCGTCCAGCCCGCCCAACACCGCGAGGTACCGGCCGAGGTAGCTCTTGACCCGGTAGCAGAACACGTCGATGGCCTGCTGGCACCGCACGTCGCCGTCGGCCGCCTCGGCGAGGAGGTCGCGCATGTCGGACGCGAACCCGCTCAGCCCGAGGAGCCCCGAGTAGCGGTTGAGGAGCGTGTGGACCTCGGCCAGCGGCATGTCCTCCTTCTCCATCACCTCGAACACGATCGACGGGTCGAGGTCGCCGGACCGCGTCCCCATCACGAGGCCCTCGAGCGGCGTCATCCCCATCGACGTGTCGACCGACTTCCCGTCGCGGATGGCGGCCATCGAGCACCCGTTGCCGAGGTGGATCGTGACGACCCGGGACCGCTGCTGGTCCAGCCCCGCGAGGTCGTAGAGCCGGCGCGAGACGTAGTAGTGGCTCGTCCCGTGGAACCCGTAGCGGCGGATCTTGTGGCGCCGGTAGAGCCGGTTCGGGAGCGCGTAGAGGTAGGCCTCCGGCGGGATCGTCTGGTGGAACGCCGTGTCGAAGACGGCGACCTGCGGGACGCCCGGGAACGCCTTCTGCGCCGCGCGGATGCCCTGGAGGTTGGCCGGGTTGTGGAGCGGGGCGAGGTCGAACGCGTCGCGGATGGCGTCGACCACCTCGCCGTCGATGAGCGCCGACTCGGCGAACCGCTCGCCGCCGTGGACCACGCGGTGCCCGACCGCCTCGATGTCCGGGAGCCGGTCCTCGGCCCCGTCCGCCTCGCGCATCCGGTCGAGAAGGTGGGCCAGCGCCACGGCGTGGTCGGGCGCCTTGAGCGAGATCCGCTCCGGCTTCGCCTCGCCGAGGTGGAACGACGCGAGCGACGAGACGGCGCCGATCCGCTCGACCTGCCCGGCCGCGAGCGTCCGCCCGACATCGGCGTCGATGAGGTCCAGCTTGAGCGACGAGGACCCGGCGTTGAGGACGAGGACGACCATGGGGAGGAGGCAGGAATGAGGAGCGAGGAATGAGGGGGCTCGGCGGGAGCGTCCTCGTCCGACCTCGACGGCCCTCTGCTGATTCCTGTTTCCTGACTCCTTGTTCCTCGCTACGCCTCCACCACGCGCGAGCGCTTCTGGTCGTAGGCGTCGTGGAGCGCGCGGGCCGCGGCGTTGCGGACGTCGGCCGGGTCGCCGTCGGCCGGGGCCACGGCGCCGATAAAGAGGGGCGGGTCGCCGGAGGCGAGCCGGTCGCACCACGCCGCGGCGCCGGTCGGGGCGAGGCCGAGGAACACGCCGAACAGGAGGTCGCCGAACGGCTCGATACGGCGGACGTCGGGGGCCGACGCGAGCCGCTCGCGGAGTTCGGCTTCGGCACGGGCGACGGCCTCGGGGGCGTGCCCGGTGAGGCGCTCCTCCGCGTCGGCGAGGGTGACGAGCGCGAAGGCGAGCGGGCGCTCGGCGTCGCGGGCGGCGGCCTGCTCCTCGGCGATGATCGTCGCTCGGGGGACCGGCGCGGCCTCCCCCGACTCGGCGACGTCCAGGTCCTCCTCCAGGTCTCCCGGCTCGATCACGTCGTCGACCGGCGCAGCCG
>JAAXJP010000514.1 GCA_012269805.1 Rubrivirga sp. | reverse complement strand
ATGGCGGCCATCCTCGGCTGCATCGACAGCCGCGTCCCGCACGAGATCGTGTTCGACAAGGGCGTCGGCGACGTGTTCTCGGCGCGCGTGGCCGGCAACTTCGTCAACACCGACATCCTCGGGTCGCTCGAGTTCGCGACGGCCGTGGCCGGCTCCAAGGTGATCGTCGTTCTCGGGCACACCGAGTGCGGCGCGGTCAAGGGCGCCTGCGACAACGTCGAGCTGGGCAACCTGACGGCCACGCTCGCCAACATCGCCCCGGCCGTCTACGCCGTCGACGACATCGAGGGGCCGCGGACGTCGTCCAACGGCGACTTCGTGCAGGCCGTCGCGCACGAGAACGTCGAGATCACGGTCCAGAACATGGTCGACCGGAGCCCGATCATCCGCCGGCTCGTCGAGAGCGGTGACCTCATCGTGATCGGCGCCATGCACGACGTGTCGACGGGCGAGGTCACGTTCTTCGAGGACGACATGATCACGTCCGAGACGATCGACAGCTAATCCGCCCGCTCCCGTTCACCAGACGGCCCGGGGCGCAGGGCACCCCGGGCCGTCGTGTATCGTGTTCCCATGCGTTTCCACTTCTCCGCCCTTCTCCTCACCCTGCTGACGGCGTCGACCCTGATCGGGTCGGCGCCGCCTGCCAGTGCCCAGGTGGCGCTCTCGGACGACCTCCGCCTCGACGTCGCCGGTGGCATCCAGCCCCGCGTCAGCTTCGGCGTCGAAGACGGCGGCACCTCCGAGGCCACGCGCGTCGGCGTCGGGCTGCGTCGCGCCCGGATCCAGGCCCGCGTGCTGTACGGCGACGCGGCCGGCGTCGAGTACGACGTCGAGCTGGGCTCCGGGGCCGTCCAGAGCGTCGACCTGTTCGCGTTCGCCACGCTCTCGGAGGCCGTCCAGGCCCGAGTCGGGTATTTTCCCGTGGCCCAGCCGCGCGGCGCCATTCTCACGCCGTACTTCCTCATCGACGCCGTCGACCGGGCGGCCATCGCCGAGCGGTGGCTCGGCGGGACGCTGGGCGGTGACGGCCGCGACCTCGCCGTGGACGTGACGTATGCGGCCGGGGGCACGCGGCTGACGGCCGCCGTCCACAACGGGTCCGGGTCGTTCGCCCGCGACGTGGGCAACTACCGGGAGGGGATCTCCTCGTCCGACGTCGTGAACGGGCCGGAGACGGAGGGCTTCGCCGTGTCGGCGGCGGGCTCGGTCGAGGTCGGCCGCGGCGTCGAGGTCGGCGCGTTCGCGGGGCTCAACGAGTCGGAGCCTGCCCGGACGGGCGGCCGCTCGTACGTAACCGGCGGGGCCCACCTGTACTGGGGCGCCCTCCCGGGCAGCCAGCCGGTCCGGCTCAAGCTCGACGCCCTCGCGCTTCGCTACGAAGACACCGGGGCCGGCGCCCAAGAGGCCGTCGGCGTTTCGGCACTGGGCGCGGTCCGCGTGTTCGGTGCTGGCGAGGCGTTCGCCCGCGCCGAGCGGTTCTGGGCCGACGTCGACGCGGCCGGGGACGACTACCTCACGGGTGGGCTCAGCTACAGCCCGAGCGCCGCCCGCGGCGGGCCGTACGAGCGGGCCCGGGTCTCGTTGGCCTACCAGTACCGCGGCGGGGGCCCCCTCGGCGACGCCCACCTCGTCATCCTCCAGGGCCAGCTCGCGTTCTGAGCGCCTCCAAACGGCGCCGATTGTCCTCAGCGAGTTCGCGACCGGGCGCGCGCCGCGCGCGTAGGATGGGATAGACCCTCCCCTCGCGCACCGTGACCGACGCTCTCCAGACCGCCGCTTCCACCGCCGCCACCTCGGCCGACCCCACCACGATCGCCGTCGCGCACGGCGACGGGATCGGCCCCGAGATCATGGAGGCGACCCTCCGGGTCCTGGAGGCGTCCGGCGCCCCGCTCCGCTACGAGACCGTCGAGGTCGGCGAGGCCGTGTACAAGAGCGGCCACACGTCGGGCATCGCGCCGGAGTCCTGGGACACGATCCGGCGGCACAAGGTGCTCCTCAAGGCGCCCATCACGACGCCCCAGGGCGGCGGCTACAAGAGCCTCAACGTGACGCTCCGGAAGTCGCTCGGGATGTTCGCCAACGTCCGGCCGGTCCGGAGCTTCGCCCCGTACGTGGCCTCGCCGCACCCGGCCATCGACCTCGTCATCGTCCGCGAGAACGAGGAGGACACGTACGCCGGCATCGAGCACCGCCAGACGACCGAGGTCTTCCAGACGCTCAAGCTCATCACGCGGCCCGGGTCGGAGGCCATCGTCCGCTACGCCTTCGAGTACGCCCGCGCCCACGACCGGAAGCGCGTGACGTGCATGACGAAGGACAACATCATGAAGCTGACGGACGGCCTCTTCCACAAGGTGTTCGACGAGATCGCGGCGGACTACCCCGAGATCGAGGCCGACCACAAGATCATCGACATCGGCGCGGCCCTCGTCGGCGCCCGGCCGGACTCGTTCGACGTGGTCGTGGCGCCGAACCTCTACGGCGACATCCTGTCCGACATCGCGGCCGAGGCGTCGGGCTCGGTCGGCCTCGCGGGCTCGGCCAACGTGGGCACCGAGGTGGCCATGTTCGAGGCCGTCCACGGCAGCGCCCCCGACATCGCGGGGCAGGGCATCGCGAACCCGTCGGGCTTGCTGCGCGGGGCGATCATGATGCTCGACCACCTCAACCACGACCGGATCGCGGAGACGATCGAGAACGCGTGGCTGAAGACCCTCGAGGACGGCATCCACACGGGCGACGTGGCGGGCGAGAAGACGACGGAGAAGGTCGGGACGGCCGCGTTCGCCGACGCCGTCATCGCCCGCCTCGGCGAGACGCCGGCCGACCTCCCGGCCGCCCACTACACCGACGCCGAGGTGTCGGTCGGCGTCCACCCGACGCCGCGCGTCGCGAAGCAGCTCGTCGGCGTCGACGTGTTCCTCGACTGGGCCGAGGGCGACCGCCAGCCCGACACGATCGGGACGGCCCTCCAGGAGCAGGACGGCGACGGCCTCCGCCTCAAGCTCATCACGAACCGCGGCGTGAAGGTCTTCCCCGACGGCCTCCCGGAGACGTTCTGGACCGACCACTGGCGCTGCCGGTTCGTGGCCACCGGCGACGCCGTGACGCCGGCCCAGGTCGTCGCGCTCCTCGGGCGCCTCGCCGAGGCCGGGTTCGACGTCATCAAGACCGAGAACCTGTACACGTTCGACGGCGAGCGGGCCTACTCGCTGGCGCAGGGCGAATAGGCCCGCATCGGGACGGGCTGGCCACGGGGGAGGTGTCGGCACGGGCGGCTCACGGGCTCGGACGGGCCGAGTGGGGGGCTCTGCGGGGAAGGCGAGCGCTGTATCATGGCGGCCAACCTGTTGTCCACGTGACGGATGCGCGCTCGCCAGACTCGGCTCCGCTGGCCCCTCGCCGCCCTGCTGGCGGCCGCGGTCGGCGGGTGCGGGGCGCCCGGTGAGGAGCGTACGTCGGGCGCCCCCCCGGCCGCCGACATCGCTGTCGACACGCGGAGCACCCCGTCGCCAGCGGCCCGAGCTTCCGGGACGGGGGAGGACGTCGGGCCCGGGGACGCCCCCCGCGCGCTCAGCCAATACGTCCACCGGGTGTGGACGGCCGACGACGGGCTCCCCCACACGGCGGTCGGAGCGATCGCACAAACGGCGGACGGCGCCTTGTGGGTCGGCACACAGGGCGGGGCCGCCCGGTTCGACGGCGTCCGGTTCGTCCCGGTGACCGCCCGCGACGGGCTCCCGAACAACACTGTGAACGCGCTCCACGCTGCCCCCGACGGCGCGCTCTGGATGGGCACGTTCGGGGGGCTTGTCCGGTACGCCGGGGGGCGCCTCACCGACGTCGTCACCACCAACGAGGGACTCCCGGACGACACCGTTTGGGACGTCGCGGTCGAGTCGGACGGGACCGTGTGGGCCGCCACCTTAGGGGGGCTCGCTCGGCTCCGCGACGGCCAGATCTCGGTCTTCACCGAAGCCGACGGCTTACCCACGAGGGACGTCCGCGCGGTGAGCCTCGGGCCGGACGGGGCGGTCTGGGCGGGGACCTACGGGGGCGGCGCGAGTCGCATTGAGGGCGACCGGGTCCGGTCGTGGTCGCTCGTCGACTCGCCGGCCGGGCCGTGGCTCCACACCCTCCTCGCAGGGCGGCGGGGCGTGTGGGTAGGCGTGGGCCAGGGCCAGGGCGATCGGTCCGCGTACCAACTCCTCGGCCTGGAGGGGGGGCAGTTCGAGCCGGTCCCGCCGGGCCCCGCGGTGCCATCGGTGCGGGCCCTCCTCGAGGACCGCAAGGGGTCGCTGTGGGCCGGGACGTACGGGGGCGGGGTCGTCCGCTTCCGTGATGGGGAGGTCGAGACCCTGACCCCGGCTGAGGGGCTCTCCGGCGACCGGGTCTCGGCGCTGTTCGAAGACCGCGAAGGGACCGTCTGGGTTGGCACAGCGGGCGGGCTCGACGCGCTCCGGCCGCGATCGCCGTTCACCACGATCGCCGCGGCGGAAGGGCTGCCCGACGACAACGTCCGCGCCGTCGCGGAGGGGGCCGCCGGGGAGGTGTGGGTGGCGACCGCCAACGGGCTCGGCCGGATCGACCCGGAGGGGACCGCGGCGATCACCGCCGCCGACGGGCTCCCCGAGCCGTTCGTCCATGCGCTCTGGGCGGGGCAGGACGAGGTCCTCTGGCTCGGTGGCCGTCACAGCGTCACCCGCTACGCGGACGGCGAGTTCCGGCGGTTCGCGCTTCCAGCGGCGTGGCCCGAAGCGCTCGTGAGGTCGATTACGGAGGACGCCACGGGCCGTCTTTGGCTGGGGAGCGCCGGGGCCGGGCTCATCCAGTTCGCCCCGGGCGAGTGGACGGCGCGGACCGAAGAAGACGGACTCGCCCACAACACTGTGACGGCCCTGCTCCCGGCCGCAGACGGCGGGCTCTGGGTGGGCACTGTCGCCGGGCTCAGCCGCCTCTCGGGCGGACGCCTTCACCCGTTCCCTGGTCAGGAGGCGTTTGAAGGAGTCAACGTGCGCAGCCTGTACGAGGACGCCGACGGCACGCTTTGGGTGGGCACGTACGGGCGCGGCTTGATGCGCCTCCGGGGCGGGCGGGCTGCGACCCTCACGACGCGCGACGGGCTCCACGACGACGGCGCGTGGGCCATTCTAGAGGACGCCACGGGTCGTCTATGGATGAGCTCGAACCGGGGCGTGTCGGCCGTGCCGAAGGAGGCTCTCCACGCCGTCGCGGACGGCCGTGCCGACCGCGTCGAGCCCGTCGTCTACGGGACGGCCGACGGGATGAAGACGGCCGAGGCGAACGGGGCGTCGAAGCCGTCGGGGTGGCGGCTGTCCGACGGGCGGATGTGGTTTGCGACCCAGGAGGGGGTCATCATCGTGGACCCCGAGCGGGCCGGCCGGCCGGCCCCGGCCCCCGTCGTCGGGGACGTCCGGTCCCGGGACGGGGTCGTGGCGCGAGCGGGCACTGGGGTCGCCCTTCCGGCCCGGGCCCGCGACCTGACGGTAACGTACGCCGGGGCGGACCCCGCCACGGCGGACGGGCTCCGGTTCCGGTACCGGCTCGACCCGTTCACCGACGGGTGGGTCGAGGCCGGAGGCCGACGGGAGGCCGTGTTCACGAACGTACCTGCCGGCCGGTATGCGTTTCGCGTGGCCGCCGGGCGGACCGGGGAGGCGTGGGCCGAGGCGACGCCGCTCGCGATCTCGGTGGCCCCCTTCCTGTGGGAAGCGTGGTGGTTCCGGCTCTTGGCCGCGGTCGCCGCGGTCGCGCTCCTCGCGGCGGCCGTGCGCGCGCAGGCGCGCCGCCAGGGGCGGCGCGAGGCGGTGCTCGAAGCGAAGGTCGCCTCCCGGACCGAGCGGCTCCGCGAGGCCGTCGAGACGATGGAGGCGCAGGCCGACCGGCTCAAGGATCTCGACCGGCTCAAGAGCCGCTTTTTTGCCAACGTCAGCCACGAGTTCCGGACGCCGCTGACGCTCACGCTCGGACCGCTCGACGACGTGCTCGCCGGCGAGTACGGACCGGTTCCTGGCGAGGCCGCCGAGCCCATCGGGCTGGCGCGGCGCTCGGCCGGGCGCGTCCTCGCCCTCATCAACCAGATCCTCGACGTGTCGCGGCTGGAGGCGGGTCACACGCCGCTCCGCGCCCGCCGCCTCGACCTCGGCGCGTTCGTCCGGACGCAGGCCGAGGCGTTCGTCCCGCTCGCCGCGCACCGCCGCGTCGCCATGGAGGTCGACGCGCCCGACGCGCCGCTCGGGGTCTGGGCCGACCCCGAGCACCTCGGCGTCGTCCTCGCGAACCTGCTCTCGAACGCGTTCAAGTTTACCCCCGGGGGTGGCACGGTCACGGTCGAGGTCGGCGTCGATGGGGGAGAGGCCTCCGTCGTCGTCCGCGACACCGGGCCGGGGATCGCTGCGGCCGACCTGCCGCACATCTTCGACCGGTTTTACCAGGCCGAGGGCGGGGGCGGCCGGCCGCTCGGGTCGGGGATCGGGCTGGCACTCGCCCACGAGTTGGCGCGGCTCCACGGCGGCACGCTCTCGGTCGAGAGCGCGGTCGGCGAAGGGAGCGCGTTCACGCTGGCGCTCCCGCTCGGCCGCGACCACCTCACGCCCGAGCAGGTGGACGACCAACCGTGGGAGGGCGCCGTCGCCACCCCGCTCCGCGAGGTCGACGACGAGCCCGCCTCGCCGGCCCCGGCCGAGGGCGACGCCGACGACGTCACGACCGTCCTCGTGGCCGACGACCAGGCCGACATCCGGGCCTTCGTGCGCCGCCACCTCGAGGGCGCCGGCTACCGCGTGGTCGAGGCGGCCGACGGCGAGGAGGCGCTCGGCCGCGCGCGGGAGGAACTCCCCGACCTCGTCGTCTCGGACGTGATGATGCCGCGGCTCGACGGGCTCGGCCTGTGCCGAGCGCTCCGCGCCGACCCCGAGACCGACTTCGTGCCGGTCCTGCTCCTCACGGCCCGGGCCGCGCCCGAGGACCGCCTCGACGGGCTCGCCGAGCTCTGCGACGACTACCTCACCAAGCCGTTCGATGTCCGCGAGCTCGTGGCCCGCGTCGACAACCTGATCGCGCTGCGACGGCGGCTCCGCGAGCGGTTCGCCGGGGCGTCCGGCGACGGGGCTGCCGGCGTGCCGCCCGCCTCGGCCGACGACGCGTTCGTGGCGTCGGTGCGCGCGGCCATCGAGGCGGGCCTGCCGGACGACGCGTTCAACGTGGGCGCCCTCGCCGACGCCGTGGGGATGAGCCGTAGCCACCTCCTGCGGAAGACGACGGACCTCCTCGGAGCGGCCCCCAGCGACCTGATCCGGACGGCCCGCCTCGACCGTGCGGCCGACCTCCTCGCGGCCCGCGCGGGGACGGTCAGCGAGGTGGCCTACGGCGTCGGGTTCAAGAGCGTGGCCCACTTCTCGAACGCATTCCTCGCCCACACCGGGTCGCGGCCGTCGGCCTACGCGGAGGCGGTCGAGTAGCGCGCCGGCCGCCGTCCGCTGGCGGACGCTCACCGCCAGCGCGGCGAGAGCGGAAGAGTCCCCCTCTGGACAAAGCCTGTCCCCCGCGAAGGCGGGGAAGGGGTCCGGGGTGGTGGACGGTGAGGTCGCTCCGATCGGCCCATGCGACAGCCCGCTTGGCGTCAGCACGCTGTCCAGGAGGGGCACGGTCTCGATGCGCATCGCCAGCCGGGACGAATGGTTGCGGATAGGGCGCAAACCATTGCGATTGTGACGCATGGGTCCCAGGCGCAACACGCTGCGTCGTGGACGCAACGGCCGCGGAGGCGCCCCGGCCCACGTTGCGGTCGGCCCCCCCCCCCCCCCGGGCCCCCCCCCCCCCCCCCCCCCCGGGGGCCCCCCCCCCGGGGCCCCCCCGCCCCCCCGG
>JAAXJP010000179.1 GCA_012269805.1 Rubrivirga sp. | reverse complement strand
CGAGGAGGGCGGCGAGGGCGAGGAGGCGGATCATGTCACGTCGGTGGGCATCCCCACCCAACCTCGACATTCCGGACCCCTAGCGGTCGAACGGCCGGCGAAGCGGCCGGGAAAACGCCGCGGCTACATCGTGCCGACCCAGACCGACCGGGTCGTCGTGCCCGGCGGGACGCCCTGGCCGAGCGCCCGGCCGCGGCGCCAGAGCTGCGTCTCGACGTGTCTCGGCTTGGCCGACGGGCGCCGAGCGACGTTGAGCGCGGCGGCGCCCGTCACGTGCGGCGCCGCCATCGACGTTCCATCGAGCCGAGCGTACTGCCCGCCGTCGGCGGCGGACACCACGCGGACCCCCGGGGCCAGGAGGTCGACGAGCGGGCCGTAGTTCGAGAACTCCGACGCGAACTGCCACCGCGAGTCGTACGCGCCGACGGTGATGACCTCCGGCACGCGGGCCGGCGACACGGTCGCCGCGTCCACGCCGTCGTTGCCGGCCGAGACGACGTAGATCACGCCGGCTCGGATCGAGGCCTGGATCGCGCGGTCGAGCGCGTTCAGCTCCGTCGTGCCGGTGCTCGCCCCCAGACTGAGGTTCACGACGACCGGCGCAGCCGGGTCGGCCCGCTTGGCAGCCGTCACGTGGTCGACCGCCCGCATCACCTGGCTCATCGAGGTCGTCCCAGAGGCGTCGAACACGTCGAGCGAGTGGATCCGGACGCCGGGCGCGACGCCGACCATCCCGCCCTCGTCGTCGGTCGCGCCGATGATGCCCGCCACGTGGTTGCCGTGCGTGGTCGGTCCGGCCTCCGCTCCCTCATCGAGAAAGGAGACGCTCTCCACCACGTTCACGTCCGGGTGGTCGACGCCCGAGTCGATCACGTACACGTCGACGTCGACCGTGCCGGCGCCGTCCCCCGAGGCGGCCGAGGAGAGGTGGCCACGGATCTGCCGGACGCTCCACGGCAGCATCTGGCCCTCGAACTCGCCCGGCAGGACGGTCTGCGCGATGAGGACGTCGCGCTCGCGGCCCGTGTAGCGGTCGCTGAGCGGGACGTAGGACCCGAAGAACGGGTCGAGGGGGATGACGAGGTCGATTTCGACGTCGACCACGAGCGGGTTGAGCCCGAGGATGCCGAGGATCGTGTTGAGGTCGTGGACGGCGATCCGAATCGCGACGCCGGGGGTCGTCTCCTGCACGTAGCCCCGCCGGCGGACGTCGTGCCCGTCGAACATGGCGTCGGACTCGGCCTCGGGGTCCGTCCCGGGCGCGAAGCTGACGAACAGGTCGATCGAGTCGAGCGGGCTGAGGTCCGCCGCCGCAGCGAGAATCTCCTGCTCCCAATCAGCGGCGGCGGACGAGGCCGACGCGGCAGGACCGTCTGCGAGGCTGTCGCAGCCGGCGACCAAGAGGAGACCGAGGGCGACGCTGAGGAGCGTGGAGAGGCGGGTCGTCATGGGGCCAGGGTGGGATCGGTCGAGAATACGACGGGGAGGCCTCTGGGCAGGAAGAGGGCCCGCCTGGAGGCGGCCCGCGCAGGGTAGCATCGCGGATTTTGGCGCGCTCACCACTCCATAAACCGCTATGGAACAGCTCTTTTCCCGGAATTCAGCACTACGTAGGACGACCCATCCACCCCACGTAGGCGTCTGTCCTACGTGCCATCCCGAGCCCGCCAGGAGTACGTTTGTGCTGTGAAACCGCTCCGTCCCCGCACCCCGTCCGCCGTCATTGCCCTCGTGGTGATCGCTGCGGGGGTCGCGATTGGCCAAACCGCGGTCCGCAGCCCGGCGACGCCCGCCCGGCCGGCCCTCGCCCCGGACCGGGCCCTCACCCAACTCCAGACCGAGGCGTGGGGGGCCGACGAGGGGCTCCCTCAGAGCCGTGTCGAGGCCGTCGCCCAGACGCGTGACGGGCACCTCTGGTTTGGGACGCAGGAGGGGCTGGCCCGCTTCGACGGCGTCACGTTCACCACCGTCGGCCGCGGGCCGGACGCTCTCCCTGACGCCGACGTCCGCTCGCTGGCGCCCGCCGTCGACGGCGGGCTGTGGGTCGGCACGCGACGTGGGGGCCTCGCCCACGTCGACCGCGACCTCCGCGTGCGGACGTTCGGGACCGACGCCGGGCTGCCGAGCCCAGCCGTCGCCGCCCTCGCCGTTGAGCCCGACGGCGCGGTGTGGGCGGGCACGTTCGACGGGCTTTGCAGGCTGGCGCCCGACGCCGACCGCTTCCAGTGCCTCGGCGAGGCCGACGGCCTCCCGACGTCGTACGTCCGCGCGCTCTTGCTCGGCCGCGACGGGACGCTCTGGGTGGGCACGCGGGGCGGACTGGCACGGATCGCGGCCGGCCGCGTCGAGGGGCTCGCGGGACTGGGCGGCGCGGCGGCCGAGCCGACCGGGGCGCTCGCCGAGGACGGCCGGGGGGGGCTCTGGATCGGGCCCCTCAGCGGCCACCCGCTCGGGTACCTCCGGGACGGCGCGCTCCGCCCGCGCCCCGAGGCCGCCGCCGCCGACGGCCTCCCGACCGAGGCGCTCCTCCTCGACGACGCGGGCAGCCTCTGGATCGGGACCGACGGCGGCGGTCTCTTCCGTGTGCGCGGCGACCGGGTCGAGACGCTCGCCGAGGCGGACGGGGCTGACCTCGGCACCGTCCTTAGCCTGTTCCTGGACCCCGAGGGCAGCCTCTGGGTCGGGACCGGGGGCGGCGGCCTCGCGCGGCTCCGCACGGCCAAGTTCACCCCGATCACCGCCCGCGAGGGCCTCCCCGCCGACAGGGCCTACGCCGTCGCGGCGGACCCCGAGCGTGGCGTCTGGGTGGGGACGACCGGCGGGCTCGCGCACGTCGTCGGCGGGCGGGTCGTCGAGACCCTCACGAGCGCCGACGGGCTCCCCGGCGACGACGTGTCGGCCGTGTACGCCACGCGCGACGGGACGGTCTGGGCCGGCGTCGAGGGCGGCGGCCTCTGCCGTGTGGTCGGAGGCCGCGTGGCCGGGTGCGTGACCGAGGGCGCGGGGCTCCCCGACCCCTACGTGATCGCGCTCGAGGAGGACGCCGACGGCACGCTTTGGGTGGGCACGGCGACCGGCGTTGGGCGCTGGACCGGGAGGGCCGTCGAGCCTCTCGACGCGCCCGGCGCGCCCGAGGCCGCCGTGACGGCGCTGGGCGCCGCGGACGGCGCGCTCTGGATCGGGACCTACGGCGCGGGCCTCCACCGGTTCGACGGCGAGGCGGTCGAGCCGATCGCCGGGACCGAGGCGGACAACGCCCTCTCCATCCTCCCCCGCCCCGACGGCGTCTGGGTGGGCACCGACGGCTCGGGCCTGTTGCACGTCGTGGACGGCGCCGTCCGCCGCTTGACGACGGCGGAGGGCATCCCGTCGCAGATCCTCGCCCAGGTCCTCGACGACGGCGAGGGGCGGATCTGGCTGACCTCGAACCGCGGCGTCGCGGCCGCCCCGGCCGACGCGCTCTCCGAGGCGGCCCGCGATGGGGGCGCCGTCCGCATGACCGAGTACGGCCGGGCCGACGGGCTCCCGAGCGCCGAGGCCAACGGCGGGAGCCAGCCGGCCGGGGCCCGCGCCGCCGACGGGACGCTCTACGTGCCCACCAACGGTGGCGTCGCCGCCATCGACCCGGCCCGGATCCGGACCAACGCGCACGCGCCGCCGGTCGCCATCGAGCGGCTCCGCGTCGACGGCGACCCGGTCCGCCTCGGCGACGGCCCCGTCACGGTCGGGCCGGGCGTGTCGCAGTTCGAGATCGCCTACGCCGGGCTCAGCTACGTGACGCCGGCACGCGTCCGCCACCGCTACCGGCTCGACGGGCACGACGAGGACTGGACGGAGGCCGGCGCCCGGCGCCAGGCGTTCTACAACGACCTCCCGCCCGGCGACTACGTCTTCCGCGTCCAGGCCGCCAACGCCGACGGCGTCTGGAGCGAGACGGACGCCACGGCCGCGTTCACGCTCCGCCCGCACGTGTGGCAGACCGGCTGGTTCGCCGCGCTCTGCCTGCTGGCCGGCCTCGGCCTCGCCTACGCGGCCTACAAGGGGCGGACGGCCCAGCTGCGGGCCCGGGCCGCGCACCTCGAGGGCGTCGTCGCCGAACGGACGCGCGAACTGGCCGACGAGAAGGCGCGCGTCGAGAGCCTCAACGGGAAGCTGTCGACGTTTAACGCGCGGCTCCAGAAGTACTTCCCCAAGAAGGTCGCCGAGCGGATTCTGCGCCAGGAGAGCGACGTCCGGGTCGAGGCCGAGCGCCGGCCCGTGACCGTCGTGTTCACCGACCTGGCTGGCTTCACGCGGCTCTCGGAGGCCACGCCGCCCGGCCTCGTCACGGCCCTCCTCAACGAGTACCTCAACGAGATGGTCGCGCTCATCGACGCGCACGGGGGCACGCTCGACAAGTTCATGGGCGACGGGATCATGGTCCTCTTCGGCGCCGCCGACCCGATGCCGCCCGACGAGCAGGCCCAGCGCGCCGTCGCCATGGCCGTCGAGATGCAGCGGGCGATGGGGCGCCTCCGCGCGTCGTGGGAGGCCGGCGGGCTGCCTCACCGCGTCGACCTCCGCATCGGGATCCACCAGTCGGAAGTGACCGTCGGCAACTTCGGCTCCGACGAGCTGGTCGAGTTCACGGCGATTGGGCGCGGCGTAAACCTCGCCGCCCGGCTCGAGAGCGCGTGCGCGCCGGGCGGCGTCCTCGTGTCCGAAGACGTCCACGCCCTCACCGCCGACGCCGTCGCGTTCGAGCCCCCGCGGGAGCTCTCGCTCAAGGGCATCGACGCGCCGGTCGCCGGCTACCCCGTCGCCCTCGACGCCGCGACCACGCCGGCCTGACCTCCCCCCGCCTCGGCGCCGAGGCGGAGGGGGGCCGGCTAGCCGAGGAGGGCGCGGACCTCGTCGGCCGCCGCCGCGAGCGCGTCGCCCAGCCCGTCGGGGTTCTTGCCGCCGGCCGTCGCGAGCGTCGGGCGCCCGCCGCCGCCGCCGCCGACGCGCTTCGCGAGCGCGCCGACCAGCTTCCCGGCCTGGACGCCCCGCGCCACGAGGTCGTCGGTGACCGACGCGGCGAGGGTCGCCTTGCCGGCCTCGGGGTCGGCCGCGCCGAACACGGCGACGCCGCCCGTGCCCATCCGGTTGCGGGCGGTCTCGGCGAGGCCGCGGAGCGTGTCCATGTCGGCGCCCGGGATCGCGCCCGTGGCCACGCGCGCGTCGCCGACCGTCTCGGCCTCGGCGAGGAACTGGTCGAGGCCGGCGGCGGCCTGCTGGTGGCGGAGGTCGGCGACCTCACCCTGGAGCGCCTTGACCTCGTCCTGGAGCCCGCCGACGGCGGCGGCCAGCCCGTCGGGCAGCTGGTTGAACGCGCCGCGCGCGGCCTCCAGCTCGTCCAGCTCGCCGGACAGCCACGCGAGCGCGGCCTCGCCGGCCACGGCCTCCACGCGCCGGACGCCCGACGCGACCGACCCCTCGGACGTCAGCTTGAACAGGCCGACCTCGCCGGTCGACGCGAGGTGCGTGCCGCCGCAGAGCTCGACGGACACCTCGGGGTCGAACGTGATGACGCGGACGCGCTCGCCGTACTTCTCGCCGAACAGGGCCATCGCGCCCTGCGCGCGGGCCTCGTCGAGCGGCACGTCGCGCTGCTCGTCCTTCGGGATGTTGCGGAGGACCAGCTCGTTGACGCGCGCCTCGATGGCCCGGCGCTCGTCGTCGGTGAGCCGCTCGAAGTGCGAGAAGTCGAACCGGAGGCGGTCGGGGGCGACGAGCGAGCCCTTCTGCTGGACGTGCGTCCCGAGCGTCTCGCGAAGCGCGGCGTGGAGGAGGTGCGTCGCCGTGTGGTGGCGCATGATGCGCTGCCGGCGGTCGGCGTCGACCGCGGCCGTCACGTCCGCGTCGACCGCCTCGGGCAGCCGCTCGACGAGGTGGACGATCTCGCCGTCGGCGCCCTTGACCGTGTCGAGCACGGCGATCTCGTCGTCGCCGACCGTGAGCGTGCCGGTGTCGCCGATCTGGCCGCCGGACTCGGCGTAGAACGGGGTCTGGTCGAGGACGAGTTCGTGGCGGGCGTCGTCGCCCTCCCCCACCGTCCGCGTCTTGAGGACGCGGGCGCCCTCGACCGTGAGCCGGTCGTAACCGACGAACGCGACCTCCTTCGGCGTGTCGGCCGTGGCGTCCCACAGGTCGACCTCTTCCGTCTCGCCCATCGTGAACCCAGCCGCCGCCCGCGCCCGCTCGCGCTGCTCGGCCATGAGCTCCTCGAACCGGTTTTCGTCGACCGTCAGCCCGCGCTCGCGCGCCATGACGGCGGTGAGGTCGACGGGAAAGCCATACGTGTCGTGGAGGAGGAAGGCGACCTCGCCCGGGACCGCCCCCGCCGCGGCGCGCGCGCGGAGGTCCTCGACGATGTCCTCGAGTGTCTTGCCGACGTAGGCCTTCTCGAGGAGGTCCACGGCCGCCCGGTCCTCGGCCAGGCCCGACGCGTCACCGAGGTGGGCCGAGACCGACTCGAACAGCTCGATCCCCCCGGCCAGCGTCTTCAGGAACGACTCCTCCTCGGCCGTGACGATCTTGGCCGCCGTCGACTGGCTCTCGACGAGCTCGGGGAACGCCTCGCCCATCTCGTCCGCCAGCGCCGGCAACAGGTCCGCCAAAAACGGCTCGCGGAGGCCGAGCGACTGGTAGCCGTAGCGGACGGCCCGCCGCAGGATCCGCCGGAGGACGTAGCCGCGGCCCGTGTTGCCCGGCAGCGCCCCGTCGGCGATCGCGACGGCGAGGGTGCGGACGTGGTCGGCCACGACGCGCATCGCCACGCGGACGCGCTTCCCCTCCTCGCTCGACTCGTCGTAGGCGTCGTAGGCCTCGAGCCCGGCGCGCTCGGCGAGGGCGGCGAGGAGCGGCGCGAACAGGTCCGTGTCGTAGTTCGAGCGCTTGCCCTGGAGCACGGCGCAGATCCGCTCGAAGCCCATCCCCGTGTCGATGTGCTTGGCGTCGAGCGGCGTCAGCGTGGTGAGCTCCTCGTCGCCGCCGTCGGCGCTGACCGCCTTGGCCGCGTCGAACTGGATGAAGACGAGGTTCCAGATCTCCATCACCCGCGGGTCGTCGCCGTTGACGAGCTGCTGGCCCGGGACCGTCACGCGCTCCTGGTCGTCGCGGAGGTCGATGTGGATCTCCGAGCACGGGCCGCAGGGCCCGGTCTCGCCCATCATCCAGAAGTTGTCCTTGGAGGGCTGGTAGAGGATGTGGGCCGCGTCGATGCCCGTCTCGCTCGTCCAGAGGCCGGCCGCCTCCGCGTCGGGCCCGAGGCCGAGCGCCTCGTCGCCCTCGTGGACCGTCACGTAGAGTCGGTCCGGGTCGAGGCCCCAGCGGTCGACGAGGAGCTCCCAGGCCCACGCGATGGCCTCCTTCTTGAAGTAGTCCCCGAAGCTCCAGTTGCCGAGCATCTCGAAGAACGTGTGGTGGTACGTGTCGAGCCCGACCTCGTCGAGGTCGTTGTGCTTGCCACTCACCCGGAGGCACTTCTGCGTGTCGGCCGCGCGGACGTACGGCCGCGCGCCCGTGCCCAGGAACACGTCCTTGAACGGGTTCATCCCCGCGTTGATGAACAGGAGCGTCGGGTCGTTCTGGGGGACGATCGGCGCGCTCGGGACGATCTCGTGGCCCTTCTCGCGGAAAAAGTCGAGGAAGGCCTGGCGGGTCTCGTTCGCGGTCTGGGGGCGGCTGGGCATGGGCGCGCGTTGAGTCTCGGGGGCCCCGAAGCTACCGAGGCGCCCTGCCCACCGATCCGCACGGCCGATGGGCTTTCCGCGCAATCCGGCCAGCCCGCCTCGACCGGCTTTCGGTCGCTCGGGCGCGCGCCCGGGGAGGCCGGGAACGGGAGACTCCTGACCGTCCGGGGCGCCGGTCGTCCGGCCGAACCC
>JAAXJP010000058.1 GCA_012269805.1 Rubrivirga sp. | reverse complement strand
CGGTCGGGTAGCCCATCGCGCTCTGGCTGTACTCCCGGTTCATGTGGTGCCAGAGGAGCGGGCCCGGCCGGGCGTCGTCGCCGGCGCGGTGGGCCGCCAGCTCCCGCCACTCCCGGCCGTTCTCGACGAGGTGCTCCAAGATGACGATCGTGTTCGGGTTCGTCGCCCAGAGCGCGTCCATCATCCGCGTCAGGATGCCGATCCGCTGCGGGTTGTACTCGAAGTAGCTCCCCGTCTGGTAGAACCCGCCCGTGAGGTCGAAGCGGTACCCGTCGACGTGGTACTCGTCGGCCCAGAACCGGTTGGCCTTGTCGAGCCAGAGCTGCGTGAGCGGGCTCGTGTGGTCGAGGTCGTTGAACACGTTGAACGGGTGCGTGGCCTCGACGTTGGCCCACGGGTTGTCGGGCGTCGGCGGCCCGAAGTCGCCCTGGTTGTAGAGGCGGACGAGCGGGCTCTGCCCCGTCGCGTGGTTGTAGACGACGTCGAGGATCACGGCCATCCCCCGCGCGTGCGCCGCGTCGACGAAGGCCTTGAACTCGTCGGGCGTGCCGTAATACTTGTCGAGGGCGAGGTGGAAGGCCGGGTTGTAGCCCCAGCTCTCGTCGCCGTCGAACTCCGAGACCGGCATGAGCTCGATGGCGTTGACGCCGAGCCGCTCGAGGTAGTCGAGCGTGTCGGTGAGCGCCGTGAAGCTGTGGTCGCGGAGAAAGTCGCGGACGAGGAGCTCGTAGATCACGAGGTCCTCCTGGGCCGGCGGCACGTAGTCCTGGTCGGTCCACGGGAACGCCTCCGCGCCCGGCGTCAGGACGCCGACGGCGTGGTCGACGGCGCCGGCCGGGTACCCGCTCTCGCCGGGGTAGACCACCTTCGTGGTGTACGGGTCCGTGACGCGGATCAGCCCGTCGACCCAGTACTGGAAGGCGGAGTCGACGCCGGGCGTGAGGCCGGTGATCTCGATCCACCAGCGCGTGCCGAGCGCGTCGGTGTCGTCGCGGACCATGAGGGCGTCCTCGTCGGCCGTCCAGCCGTTGAAGTCGCCGAGGGCGTAGACGAACTGCTTGCCCGGGGCGCGGAGGACGAGCCAGGCGCGCGTCGGGTCCGCGGGGTCGTACGTGATCCCGTCCTCGAGCCCGTCGGGCACGGGCGCGTCGGTGACGTCGGGCGGGATCGTGCCCACCTCCGCGCTGGCCGTCCGGCCGTCGGCGTCGGTGGCCTCGACGCGGACGTAGGCGCCGGGGGCGACCGCCTCGGGCAGCGTGAGGCGGTAGACGCCGTCGCCCGTGTCCTCGACGCCGTCGGTGTACGTCGTCTCGTTGACGGTAAATGCGACCGACGTGACTGCGGCCGTCCCGAACACGCCGGCCGAGACGGCACGGACCTCAGCCGTCCCGTTCTGCTCGCGCGCGATCTGGAACACGAACGGGTCCTCGACGCGGACGACCGAGTCGTTGTTGGGCCCGGTCGTCTCGGTCCCGAGCGGGTCCGTCAGCCAGACCCAGTCGGTCCCGGCGCCGTTGCGGTGATAGTGGACCTTGTAGGCGTAGCTCTGCCCGGCCTGGAGCGTCGTCGTGTACCGGTACTCGTTGAGAGCCGGCTCGTAGGTCGCCTGGCTCGGCGCGCCCGTCGCGATCTGGCCGCTCGCGTTCGGCCCCCAGTCGTTGAACGAGCCCGGCACGAAAGCGCGGGAGACGGGCGAGATCGGGGGCGTCGTGAGGTCCGGCAGGAACCGGAACGTCACGTCGACCGGCTGGGCGTGGGCCGGCGCCCCGGTCCAGAGACCGGCCGAGGCGAGCAGGGCCAGGAGGGCGAACGAGCGCATGGGCGTGGTGGGCGTCGAAAAAACGCCGGCCGCCCTTTACAGCGGCCGGCGCGAAAGAGCGGCCCGGGCCCTCCCCTCTCGGGGCGGCCCGGGCCGGCGTCGCTAGCGGACGACCGTCAGGCTCCGGACGGCCACGCCCGCCTCGCTCTCGGCGCGGACGAGGTAGAGCCCGGCGGCGAGGCCGCGCGTGTCGATCTCGAGCGGGCGGCCCGAGGCGTACTCGCTCTCGACCACCCGGGCCACCACGCGGCCCGTCACGTCGAACACGCGGACGGTCACCGGCGCGTCGGCCGGGGCCTCCACGACGACGCGGGCCAGGCCCGTCGTCGGGTTCGGGTAGACGGCTCCGAGCGCGAGGTCGCCGTCGCGCGCTGGGTCGTCCCCGATGGACACGACGAGGCCCTCGTCGACGAAGCCGACGGGCACGGAGAACTCCACGTCACCCGGCTCGAACGGACCGGTCGGGTTGATCTCCCACGGCATCGCCTGAACGCCCGGCCCGGCCGGCCGGAACGTGTCCTTCGCGAACGAGAACGCGTCGGCGGTCACGTCGGTGATGTACCGATAGCGGCGGCGGCCGGCATCGAACCCACCCGAGCCCTCGACTTGGAGGCCGTCGTCGTCATTGGCGAAGACGTACCGGTAGCCGATCCCGTTGTAGGTCGGGCCGTCGACCGTGAGCGTGCCCGTGTAGACGAGGTCGCCGTCGGGGTCGGAGAGCGAGAACCCGTCGATGAGGTTGCCGCTCGCGCCCGAGTCGATGAGGTCGTCGCTGCCCGGGATGTAGCCCTGGGTCAGGAGCCAGACCACGTCCTCGAACTGGACCGTGACCGAGTCGACGGCCGGGTCGAACGCGCGGCCCTGGGCGTCCTCGAACATCGTGGCCTCGCTCATGTCGACCATGAACGTGAGGTCAACCGACTGGCCATCGGCGATGACGTTGCCGGGGCGGACGCCGTTGAAGAACTGCTCGTCGAGCGTCTGCTCCGTGCCGGAGAAGTCGAAGAACCGGTTGCCGCCGCCGTAGTCGAGCGGCTCCTCCCAGCCGACGTCGAGGTCGTTGCCCGCGGCGTCCTGGAACTGGGCCGACCCGTCCGGATTGCGGAAGTCGACGTAGAACTTGTACGGGAGCGGATCGCCGCCCGGGGCGGCCGTGATCGGCACCTGGCGGGCGAAGTCCGGCGTACCCGGGATCTGCTGGAGCAGGCAGTCGTCCTGGTTGTCGTCGGGGCAGTCCCACCCGTTGAACCCACCGCGGACCTGGACGAAGTCGTCGGCGACCTGGTAGAGGCCAATCGAGGAGATCGGCGACACGTCGACCTGGAACCCCACGAGGGCCGTTACAGCCGTCCCTTCGTTGGCGGGGCTGTCGCCGAAGTACTTCCACTGGAGGGTGGAGTCCTGGGCCGGGACGGTGAACGTCCGGTTCTGGCCGTCCGCCGTGTCCTCCCAGCCGTCGGTCGTGTCGCCGTCGGAGAAGAAGAACTTATACGCCTGCTCCGACCCGACCGCCGAGGCGGGGTACGCCACGCGGCCGGAGAACAGCTTGAAGCCGGGCGAGGCCGGGTTGTCGCTCTCACGGTTGAGGACGACGTTCGTCGCGCCCCAGTCGATGGTGGTCGCGCCGCCGTCCTGGCTGCCGCCCGTGGCGTTGTCGCCGCGGACGCCGACGACGAGCGAGCCGTCGTCGAGGTCGAGCCCCTTCGTCAGCGCCTGCTCCGTGTCGATGTAGGTCCGGAACCAGACGGCGACCGAGTCGCCGCCGGCCTCGAACGGCCGCCAGTCGTAGGCCTGGTCGCCGGCGACCTTCTCGAAGTAGTGGAGGTCGAGCGAGACGTCGCCCGTTCCGGCTTCGATGACGTGGTCGCCGCCGGCCTCCCAGCCGCCGGGCAGGTCGCCCTCGGGCTCGGACTGGCCGAAGTAGAACTTGAACTTGAGCTCGTCGTCGTCGGGGATCTGGAACTCGACCTCCCAGTAGTCGCCGCCGACGTTTTCCGGGACGAGCGTCGTGTTGTCGTTCCAGTCGATGGTCTCGCCGCCCGGGAGGGCGGTCGTTCCGCTGGCGAGCCCGCCGCGGAGTTGGGCGCCCGAGAGGGCCGCGTCCGCGGCGATGGTGTCCGGCTGGGTCGCCGAGTTCATGCGGAGCGTGATGGTCCGCTGGGCGAGGGCTGGCGTCGCGAGGACGGCCGCGAGGGCCGCCACGCCGAGCCATCGCCCGAGGTGAGTAGCAGTGGGTCGCATCGTGTGTGTCCCGTGTTGTGAGAAAGGACCGGCGGAGCCGGCGAGAAGAGCGTCCGACGCAGTGTAAGCGCTTTCGTGCCCGGTGTACAGAACGTGTGTGAGGGAATTCGCGGGCCCGGCGGCGCTAGAACCGGAGGCCGACCGAGAGGCGGTGGACGCCGTCGAAGTAGTCGGCCGCCTCGTAGGCGTAGTCGGCCGCGAGGTCGAGCCCGCCGAACCCGTAGCGGAGGCCGCCGCCGAGCGTGAACGACCGGGGGCTCTCCTCGAGGAACAGCTCCTGGACGCCGCCGCGGACCTGGACGAGCCCGCCGAGCAGGCCCACCTCGGCGCCCGCGTTGACGTGCTGGCCGGCCGCCGACGGCGAGAGCGCGTCGACGGCGACCGTCACGCGCGTCCCGGCCCGCTCGTAGAGCTCGGTCGCCAGCCCGACGCGCATCGTGAGCGGGAGGTCGTAGGCGTCGGTCGCGATCCGGCCGGGGATCGCGTTGTTGTTGCCGCTCTGGCCCGGGAGCGGGTCGAACGGGATGTTGAGGTCCGCCCCGTCCATCTTCATCTTCGGGCCGAAGTTGGCGATCGAGGCCCCGAGGCGGACGCCCCGGAACGGCGTCACGAACAGCGTTCCGACGTCGAACGCCACGCCCGTCGCCGACGAGTTGGCGATCTGCTCGCGGACGACCTTGACGGTCCCGCCCAGCGAGAACCGGTCGGTCAGCTGGCGGCCGTAGCCGAGCGAGACGGCGTACGAGCCGGCCGCGAACGTCTCGCCGGAGGGCTGCTGGCGGTTGCCGGTCTCCTCGATCACGTCCATGTCGTCGTACGTCAGCGCCGTCACGCCGACGGCGACCGTCCCGAACGGGGTCGGCGAGGCGACCGAGGCGAAGTTGACGTCGGAGCCGACGTACCACTGGGCGTACTCGAACTGGGCCTGCGCACCGCGCATCCCGGCGAGCCCGGCCGGGTTCCAGTAGATCGCGGCGGGGTCGGCGGCCGTCGCCCCGAAGGCGCCGCCCATCGCCGTCGCGCGGGCCCCGATCGGGACGTTGAGGAACTCGGCCGCGGCCGTCCCCGACTGCGCCGAGGCGGGCCCGGCCACGAGGAGGGCCGCCAGAGGGAGCAGCCGGGCGAAGGTGGTGTGCGTCGACATGGCTACTTGATCAGGGCGAGGGTGCCCGTCGTCTCGCCCACCCCGGGCGCGTCGACGTGGTAGAGGTAGATGCCGTACGAGACCTCGAGGCGGTCCTCGTTGAGGAGGTCCCAGCTCAGCGACCCGTTGAGGAGCATCCCGGTCGTGACGGTCCCGTTCGAGCCCTCGTTCATCTCGAGCGTCCGGACGAGCCGGCCCGAGGGCGTGAAGATGCGGACGGTCGCCTGCGGCGGGAGCCCGACGAACCGGACGCGCCGCTCGCCCCGCCCGGTCGGAAACGGGTTGGCCACCTCGAACTGGCTCGTCCCCCGGTACGGGTTGGGCACCACGCGGACCTGGTCGAGCAGGCCCGCGGCGGCCTCGGCGTCGAACGACGGCCCGGTCACGGTGAACTCGTAGACGTCGGACGAGAGGAACGGCTTGCTCGTCACGAGGACGCCCGTGTCGCCGGCCTGCGGGTCCCGCAGGTTCGGGTCGGCGAGGTTCATCCGGAGCTCCCACGTCGGCGTGAGGCCGTCGCGGCGGTCGCCGGGGATGTCCTCCAAGAGGTAGATCCGGTCCGAGTCGTCGATGCCGGCCCCGCCGATGTTGTACTCGGTCGAGAACAGGTTCGTCGCCGCGCTCCCCTCGCCGAACGGGTCGGCGCCCTCGCCGGCCACGTCGTAGAACGCGTAGGCGACGGGCACCTCGGTCGCGTTGCCGGCCCCGTCCACGACCGTCTTGAACACGCGGACGTTGGTCGGCTTGGCCGGGAGCGTCCGCGGGAGACCGATCGTGATCGTGAACGCGGTCGACATGCCCGAGCCGGGTGGGCCCACCTCGATGCGGTAGTCGGCCGGGACGCGCGTGCCGGGCGGGTTGCCGGTAAAGCTGAACACGTCGGCCGTGAGCGGCTTGACGCCCCCCCCGAGCCAGCGCGTCGAGTCGGCGATCCGGCTGGTGAAGAAGACGGGGTCGAACGAGAGCTGGAAGCCGTCCGTGATCGGCGCGTCGCGCTCGGGCCGCCAGGCCGTCGAGTTGGCGAAGAGCGTCCGGCCGTCCGTCAGGTCCGTCAGCGTCACGTCGCGCGTGCGGATGGTGTCCTGCGTGATCTGGCGGCCGCTCGTGTTGATCTGGCCGAGGACGAGCGTGTCGCGGAACGTCACGCGGTAGCGGTGGCCGTCCTTCAGCGACGTCGGGTCGACGGTCCGGTAGGTGACCGCGCCGCTCGCGAAGCCCTGGACACGGGCGACCTCGGCGGTCCCCTCGGTGTAGCCGGCCGCCGCCTGCGACGGCGTGATCACAGCGACGTTCGGGCCCGTCCGCGTGACCGTCCCGTCGGGCCCGATCGTGATCGAGATGGGGCACTCCGAGGGCTGGATGTTCACGGCCGCCGCGCCGAAGTCGTAGCTCGTCACGGCGTAGTAGTACTGGACGCCGTTGACGGCCGTCGAGTCTGTGAACGTGTTGACGAGCCCGTTGGCCGCCTCGCCGGGGTCGCGGACGTTCGAGCCGAGGTAGAACTGCGTCCCGTTCGTGGCGACCGGGTGGAACCCCTCGTACTCGTCGATGAGGTCGAACTGGGCGATCGGCCGGAGGAAGCTCACGTTGCCGAATCCGTCCGTGATCTGGCGGGCGTCGAGAAAGCCGGGGTCCGTCGCGCGGTAGACGCGGTAGCCCTCGAAGTCGTTGGGGTCGAGGCCCGGCTGGGCGAGGTCGGCGATGAACGTGTCGAACGAGCTCTCGGCCGCGTCGTCCCAGTAGAGCGTGACGGCCCCGTCGCCCGGCACGGCGCGGACGGTCGGGCAGATCGGCGCCTGGGCGAAGCGGTAGTCGGCCTCGTAGGCCTCGAGGGCGTCCTGGCGCTTGGTCAGGAGGTCGCGGTAGCGGCCCTCCACGTCGGTCGCCTGCCGGCCGTAGTCAACGTCGCCGAGGATGACGGCGAACGAGACCGACTCGGTCTGGCCCGCCCGCAGCGGGAACGTGCCCGACGACACGAACAGGTCGGTGTCGCGGGACGCCGGCGACTGGCCGGGCTGGAGGAGCGAGAACTGCCCCGGCACCATAAAGTCGAAAAAGAGCTGGCGGTCGGCGATCGACTGGAAGGCCACGCCGCCGGCCGGCTTGTACTGGACGTTCGTGATGCCGATCTGGTCGGACTCCGAGACGTCGGTCACGTCGAGGTTCGGCTCGCCCGGGAGGTCGGTCCCGGCGCCCGAGGTCGGCACGCCGTCGCCCTCGCCCGTGTCGACCGTGTTGTCGGAACCGTCGAGGCCGACGTCGTCGAGCGCGGCCCGCCAGTCGCCGTCGTTGTCGATCCCGTCGTCGCGGCGCTCGTCGATCATCTCGTCGATGTCCTCGTCGATCCCCTCGTCGACGGCCCCGTCGCCGTCGTTGTCGACGCCGTCGGCGTAGGGGCTCCCGAGGTCCTCGGCCTTCACGTCGTAGAGGACGATGTCGGTGCCGGGCACGGCCCAGCGGTAGTACGGCGCGTCGCCGGCCGCCGCGTTCACCATCTCCTGCGTGACGACCGGGCTGCCCGGCTCCCAGAGGTAGTCGGGCGGCGGGCCGTCCGAGAACGCGTCGCCGTCGTTGTCGATGTTGTCGCGGAAGGCCTTGCCGAGGTCGGGCGTGTCGCTCGCGCCGTACGTGATGCCGACCCCGATGAGGTGGACCGGCTCGCCGGCTCCCGTGTTCGGGTTCACGGGCCAGCGGCCGTACGGGTCGGCCGCGGCCGCGTCGATCATGGCCTGCGTGACCACCGGCGAGCCCGGCTCGCCGTCGCCGTCGTTGTCGATGTAGTCGGCGAACCCGACGCCCACCTGCGTGCCGAACGCGGCCTGCGTCGAGTCCTCGTCGACGAGCCCGTTCCCGTTGTTGTCGATGCCGTCGTAGCGGAGGCGGCGGCCGGCGGCGCCCGCCTGGTCGCCCTCGCCCGCGAGGAGTTCGAGCGTGACCGTCGGGCTGCCGGGCTCGCCGCGCGAGACGCCGCGGAAGTTGAGCTCGGCGGCCTCGGGCGCCGTCGTCCCGTCGCCGTCGTTGTCGATCCGGTCGGTCGCGTTGCCCGGCGTCTCGAGGAAGAACGCGATGGCCCCCTCCACCTCGGCGCCCTCGAAGGCCGGGTCGGTCGAGCGGCCGTCGGCGTCGGCGAGGAAGGCCGTGTCGAGGAGGAGGTCGAAAAAGGGCTGGTCGTCCGAGGCGTCGGGGGCGCCGCCGACGAGGTCGGCCAGCCACAGCGTCACGCCGACCGTCGAGAGGTCCTTCGTCCCGTCGTTCTTGACCTTGTGGAGGATGAACACGACGTCGTCGATGAGCACCTGGCTCCAGGCCAGCACGCGGGTGTCGGCGAGGAGGCCGAGGCCGCGGCGGGAGCGGTCCGTCGAGTCCGGGTAGTACGTGTTGTTGGGCCGGGCGTACTCGTCGTCGCCCATCTTGTAGTAGACCTCGAGGTCGGCGTTGAACACGTCCTTGCCGAAGAGGCCGCTCCAGGAGCCGCTCCAGCCGGGGTCGGTCGGGTCCTCGAGCTTGTCGGGCCAGAAGCCGGGCCACGTCTCGGGCCGGTCGCTCCGGGCGATCCCGAGGTCCTCGTCGGCCGTGTTGACGTAGCCGGCGACGGGCGCCCACGTCCAGGCCTCGGACGGGTTGTTGAGGTTCGTCCGGTAGTTCGGGACGTCGACGATCCACTCGCGCTCGCCGCTCTCGCCGACGACCTCGGCGCCGGCGAACAGGCCGGTCAACGCGAGGTAGTGCCGGCGCGTGTTGCGCGGCCACTCGTAGGGGATCTCGTCGGGCGCGGCGCTCGTCCGGCCGGTCTGGCCGAAGTTGAAGACCGTCGTGCGGACGACGTTGGCGTCGAGGTCGGTCTGGCGCCGCTCGAACAGGTCCACGCGCTCGTTCGAGGGCACGTGGTCGCGGTCGATCTGGCCCTGCGCCCACGCGGGCGCCGAGGCGGCCAGGGCCGCGAGGACGAGGAGGAGCCGGGAGGAGAGGGTCAAGGCGGTCATCGATTAGAAGCCGACGGAGAGGCCGAGCTGGATCCGGCGGGGCTCCTGGTAGAAGTCGGGGCGGACGTAGTAGCCGGGGTCGTCCGAGGCGCCCACGTTGAGGAAGGTGACATCGGGGAGGCCCGTGTCGCCGTAGACGCCGGTCGCGTTGCGGGCGTCGAGGAGGTTGTAGACCTGGACGAACACGCGTGGCGTCACGCCGCCGAGGCCGAACTCGCGGAAGGCGTAGAGGTCGACGGACGCCGTCGCCGGCCGGCGGAGCGCGTTCGTGGGGATGGCCGGGAGCGTCCCGATCCGGTCGCCGTCGGGGTCGGCGGCGGGCGTGTACGGGTAGCCCGTCCCGAACCGGCCGATGGCCGAGGCGCCCCAGCCGCCGCCGCCCACGAACACGTTCGCGTTGAACGTGTGGCGCTGGTCCCAGTTGAGCGGGATGATCCGGAGCGTCGGCGCGTCGGCGCCGGAGCGGGCCGCGATGGCGTCGTTCGGGTCCGAGTTCGAGCCGTCCGCGACCTGGAACGTGTAGTCGACGTCGAACGAGAACCGGCCGTTGAACCGCTTGCCGAGGGCCACCGTGATGCCGCGGACGTTCGAGAAGTCGAGGTTCTCGTAGACGAGGTAGTCGACGCCCGGGAGCGTCCCGTCGATGGGGAAGCCGACCGAGACCCAGTCCTCGATGTCGCGGTAGAAGCCGGTGACGTCGAGGAGATAGTCGCTCCCGAACCCCTGCTGGAGCCCGATCTCGTACATCACCGTCCGCTGCGGGTCGAGGTCGGGGTTGCCGTACGGCCCGTAGGTCCCGGACGACGTCCCGACCCGGTAGCCGGGGTTGGCGAAGAGGAACTCGTAGGTCGGGATCTGGAAAAAGTACCCGTACGAGAAGTGGATCACGCCCTGGGCCGTGATCGGGTAGGCCACGCCGAGGCGGGGCGAGATCTGGAATTTGGGCGTGGCGTCCTCGTAGAAGTACCCGAGCCGCTGCTCGAGCGTCGTCCGGTTCTCGTCGGTCTCCTCCGCCTCGGAGATCTGGCCGTCGCCGTCGAGGTCGTTGAACCGGTTGATCCGCTTCTGCGGGTTGAACGCGTTGGGGTCCTCGGGGTCGGCCGGGATCTGGCCGTTCGAGTCGAAGTAGTCGAACCGGAGGCCGGCGTTGATCACGAACGACTCGTACTCGGCCTTGTCCTGGAGGTACGCCGAGATGGTCAGCGGGCGGACGTCCTCGATCAGCTGGTACTCGTTCGTCCCGGGGCCGGGGACCTGGAGCGTCCCGTCGTCGGCGAGCGTGAGGTTGTAGTTCTCGAGGTAGATGTCGTCGAGGCGGACCTCGAGGCCGGTCTTGACGAGGTGCTGCTCGAGGACCTGCCACGTGAGGTCGCCCTTGAACGAGACGTTCCGGGTCTCGCGCTGGAACCGCGCGAGGTCGACGCCGCCGCGGAGGAACCGGCCCGGCCCCTGGAGCACGGCGATCGAGTCGGTCGGGAGGCCATTCCCGTCGTAGCCGGTGTAGACGAACTCGGGCGTCTGGAGGAGGAACGCGTTGTCCTCGTACTCCTCGATCGAGTCGAACGCGGCCGTCCGGTTCCGCTTGTAGAAGGTGCTCGCGTTGAGCGTGTAGAAGGCCGTGTTCGAGAGCGTGTGCGTGAGCTGGAGGTTCGCCGTGAGGCCCTCGTCGCGGTAGCCCCGGATGCCGTCCGGGTTGAGGCGGAAGTCGAACGCGCTGCTCCCGCCGTCCCCCGTCGTCAGCGAGGCGAGCGTCGTCAGCGAGAGGTTGATCCGGTTCGAGGCGCGGAGCTTGAGCGTGGCCTGCCCGCTGTATTTCTCGAACGCGTTCATGGGCACGAGCGCCGAGTCGCCGGGCGTCCCGTCGGTGTTGAATACGCGGGAGCCGTAGAGCCAGCCGTCGTTGCGGAAGTAGCGGCCGAGAGCGAAGAACCCGAGCCGGTTCGGGAGGATCGGGCCCGAGAGCGAGGCCTGCCCGTTGACGTACTGCGTCGGGTTGACCTCGAGGTACGAGTACGGGTCGACGTCGATGTACGGGAGGTTCGCGAGGAGCGGGTAGTCGCCCGTGTTCGAGCCGCGGAGGGCGTCGGCGCCGCCGTCGCCGGCCACGGCGTAGGTCCCGGAAAAGACCTCGACGTTCCCCTCGAAGTCGGTCCCCGGATCTTTGGTGACCACGTTGATGATGCCCGAGTTGGCCTGGCCGTACTCGGCGTTGTAGGTCCCGGCGATGATCTGGAGCTCCTCGATCCCCTCGTTCTCGATCTGGACCGAGACCGACCCGTCGTAGGCGTCGGTCACGCGGACGCCGTCGACGAAGTAGGCGACTTCCTTCGAGCGCCCGCCGCGAATGTGGATGCCGGCGCCGGACGTCGTGATGCCGGCCTGCGTCGAGAGGATGTCGCCGACCTCCTGGACGGGCAGCGACTCGATGGCGTCGCTCGTCACGCGGAACTCGGACGACGTGAGGTCGCGGCGGACCAGCTCGGCGTTGGCCGTCACCACGACCTCGTCGGTCTGGACCGTCTCGGACGTCAGCTCGAGGTCGACCGTCGTCGTGAGGTCGACGTTGACGCGGACGCCCTCCAGCCGCGTCGTGGCGTAGCCGATGTAGGAGGCGACGAGCGTGTACGTGCCCGGCCGGACGCCGATGATCCGGAACTCGCCGTCGATGTTCGTCGAGGCGCCCTGGGTCGTGCCCTCGACGAGCACGCTGGCCCCGATGATGGCCTCGCCGCTCTGCGCGTCGCGGACGGTGCCGGACAGCTGGCCGGTCGTCTGGGCGAGGGCGTCGGGAGTGAGCGCGAGGAGGCCGAGGGTCGCCGCGAGGGCGAGGCAGGAGCGAAGGCGCATAGTCTAGAGGCGAGCCGAGAGGAGCGGCGCGAGCGCGTCGCGGTCGACGCGGACGGGGAAGCGGTCGCGGAGGCCGGCGACGGCCGCCGCCAGCCGGCGCTGGGCGAACGGGACGTCGAGCGCCTCGCGGACGAGCGGGCGGGCCTCGGCGAAGGTCATGGGCCGGGGCGACAGCGTCTCCCCGCGCTCGACGAGCGCGTACCGCCCGGCGACCTCGACGGGGCCGACGAGCGCGCCGGGCGCGGCGTCGAACACGGCGTCGCCGAGGCGGCCGAGCTGGGCGCGCGTCACGGGGCCAAGGTCGCCATCGGCCGTCGCGGCACCAGGGCGAAGCGAGTGCCCCCGGGCGAGGTCGGCAAAGTCGGCGCCACCGGCGAGGCGCCGGCGGAGCGCGTGGGCCTCGGCGCGCGTCGCGACGAGGATCTCTCGGGCGCGGACACGTTCGGGGACGACGTACGCGCCGGGGTGCGCGGCAAAGTGAGCGCGGAGCGAGTCCTCCGGGATCGGCACGTCGAGGCGGAGCCGGCGCTTGGCCTCGGCGAACACCCACTCGTCCATCTGGCGTTGGACGCTCTCGCGGACGCCGTCGCCGCCGAGCCCCTCCGCCTCGGCGCGCGCAGCGAGCTCCTCGCGGACGACGAGGCCCTCGACAAACTCCCGGAGCGACGCGGCGTCCTGGACGGCCGCCCGCTGGCGCTCCGTCATCGACGCCGCTCGGTCCTCCACGTCGGCGACCGTCCACACGCCGCCGAGGACGTCGGAATCGAACCGGACGAGCGGCTGGCGGCGCCACTCGGCGAGCGCCTCCGCGCCGAGGGTCGGGGCGACACCGGTCGCGAACGCCACGAGCCGGTCGAAGGCCTCGGTAAACCGGGGGTCCAGGTCGTCGCGGACCTCGCGGCTGAGGCGGAACCGGCCCTCCGTCCGCTTCCGCTTGGCCACGTAGCGGCGGATCTGGTGCCGCTTCCGCGCGAAGTCGTCCTCCGTCAGCAGCGGGTTCGAGGCGCGCGCATCCACCCGGATCACGGACCAGCCGGTCGCGGTGCGGACGGGCTCCGACACCTCGCCGATCGGGAGCCGGAACGCGGCGGCCTCGAAGGCCGGGTCCATCTCGTCGTGCCCGAAGGCGCCCAGCCGACCGCCCGAGGCGGCCAGGGCCGAGTCGGCGAAGGTCTCCGCCGCGAGGGCCTCGAACGTCTCGCCGGCCCGGAGCCGCCGGCGGAGCCGCTCGGCCGTCGCGCGGTCGCGGGCGTAGAGGTGCCGCGCGTCGTACGTCGTGTTCATCATGACGAACGCCTCGCGCTCGTCGGCCTCGGTCACGCGAAGCTCGTCGCGGAGGGCGTGGGCCGTGTAACGATCGACCAGCGCCTTCGTCTCGGCGAGCGCGCGGGCGGCCCGGTAGTCGTCGGTCTGCTCGATCCCGTCGGCGTAAGCCCCCTCGATGAGGAGCCGCCGGTTGACGAGCGACTGGACGACGGCGTCGAGCGCCTCGGGCGACGCGTCGAGGCCGCCCCGCACCACGAGGTCGGCGTAGGCCTCGGACACCTCGTCGAGGGTCACCCCCCCCTCCCCCACTCGCGCCACGACGGCGCTGCCGGACGGCGACGCGGCGTCCGCACCGCACCCGACGGCAACCGCGCCGGCGCCGAGAACGGCCGCCAGAAGCAGGGTGAGTCCCACGCGCCGCGTCATACCAGCCTCTCGACGCCGCCGCCGCTCGACTCGCGCACCACCAGTTCGGGCGCGAACACGGTGTGCTGGGCCGCCGACGTCGGGTCGCTCAGCCGGCGCATGAGGAGCTCGGTCGCCATCTTGCCCATTTCGTACATGGGCTGGCGGACCGTGGAGAGACCGGCGTAGGCGCTCGGCTCGATGTCGTCGAACCCGATCACGTCGAGGTCACGGGGCGAGCGGAGGCCGGCCTCGCGAGCGGCGCGGAGGGCGCCGTAGGCCATGACGTCGGCCGCGGCGAACACGGCGGTCGGCCCGTCGTCGCGCCCCTCGAACCGGCCCATCAGCTCGCGCATGCCCCGGTAGCCCGCGTACCGCGTGTACCCGTGGTGGACGTGGTCCCAGACGGCGTGGACGATGAGGTCCTCGTCGACCTCGATGCCGGCCTCCCGGAGCGCGTCCTCGTAGCCGGCCCGGCGCTGGTCGGACGGTCCCGACCCGTCCACCGGGAGGAGCAGTCCGATCCGCTCGTGGCCCTTCTCCAAGAGGTGCCGCGTCGCGACGGCCCCGCCCCGTCGGTTGTCGACCGTCACGGAATCGATCTCGTCGTGGTAGGCGTCGACGAGGACGACGGGCTGGCGAGCGGCGAGGATCTGACCGACGCGGGCGTCGGTGATCGGGGTCGAGACGAGGAGCATCCCGTCCGCCCGGCCGCGCTGGACGGCCCGCGAGAGCTGCCCGCCGATGGAGTCGAGCGTCCGGCTGGCGTAGACGACGAGGTCGTAGTGGCTCTCGTCGAGGCGGTCCTGGATCCCGCGGAGGACCTCCATAAAGAAGGCCGACGTCATGATCGGGACGACCGCCGAGATCAGCTGGGTGTTCTGGCGGGCGAGGCTCTGCGCGCTCGCGTGCGGCTCGTAGCCCAACGCCCGCGCCACGGCAAACACGCGCTCGCGGGTCGTCTCGGACACCCGGGGGTGGCCGTTGAAGGCACGCGAGACGGTCGCGATGGACACGTCCGCGCCCTCGGCGATGTCGTAGATGGTGACGGGCACCCGGCGTCGTGTAAGCGCTTACAGATTGGGAGCACACGATACCGCGCCTCGCGGGCGCCGTCAAGGCAGGCGCCCGTCGCTAGGGGCTTCCCGGAAGCGCTCCCGCGCGAAGGTCGCGTGGATCCCGGCGGGCCGAGCGTCCGCCCGCTCGTCGTCGGGCGGGGCGCCTACGCCTCGTCCCAGCGCTCGATGAGGTCGATCACGGCGTCGGCGATCTCGTCCTGGTCGACGGTCCCGACGATCTCGCCCTTTTTGAACACGTGGGCCCGGCCCCGCCCGAGCGACACGCCGAGGTCGGCGCCGGCGGCCTCGCCGGGGCCGTTGACGGCGCAGCCCATGAGCGCCACGTTGAGGTCGCGCTCGAACCCGCGCTTGGCGACGGCCTCCTCGACCTCGTCGACGACCGAGAACAGGTCGCCGGCGAGGCGCCCGCACGTCGGGCACGCGATGACGTTGACGCCCGGCCGCCCGAGGCGGAGCGATTTGAGGATCTGGTGGCCCACCTTGACCTCGTTCACCGAGTCGGCCGCGAGGCTGACCCGGATCGTATCGCCGATCCCGTCCGCGAGCAGGCTGCCGATCCCGATGGAGCTCTTGATCGGGCCGGTCTTCATCGAGCCGCTCTCCGTCACGCCGAGGTGGAGCGGGTAGTCCGTCTGCTCGGCGAGGAGCCGGTAGCTCTGGATCATGAAGTAGACGTCGGAGTGCTTGACCGAGATCACGACGTCCTGGAAGTCCTCGCGGTCGCAGACCTCGGCGTGGCGGAGCGCGCTCTCGACGAGGGCCTCGGGGCGGGGGTAGCCGTACTTGTCGAGGATGTCCTTCTCCAGCGACCCGCCGTTGACGCCGATCCGGATCGGGACGCCCTTGTCCTTGGCCGCCCGGAGGACCTCCCGCTCCCACTCCGGCTTCCCGATGTTGCCGGGGTTGATGCGGACCTTCGCCACGCCGGCCTCGAGGGCCTTGAGGGCGTAGGTGTGGTTAAAGTGGATGTCGGCCACGATCGGGACCGGGCTCCCCGCGACGACGTCCCGGAGCGCGTCGGCGTCCTCGGGCCGCGGCACGGCCACGCGCACGACGTCGGCGCCGGCCTCGGCGAGCTCGCGGACCTCCCGGAGGCAGCCCTCTACGTCGTGCGTCTTGCCCGTCGTCATGGACTGGACCGTGATTGGGGCGCCCCCGCCGACCTTCGTCTCGTGCTCGACGCCGTCGACGGTGTGGCGGAGGGTGACCTGGCGGGAGTGGCGGCGCGGGCGCTGCGGGGCCTGGGCGGCCTGGGTCGACTCGTCTCTCGAGAGCTCCATCGGTGCGGGGGAAGTCGGGCGGAGACTACGGCGGCGGCCGGGCAACGTTCTGCCGGGGCCGTTCCGTTTCCGGCGAAACCGGGCTCAGCTGTGCGCGAGGGCGAGGAACCCGACATACCCCACGTAGCCGGCCGCCAGCAGCGCGGCCTCAAGGCGGACCAGCCGGCGCCCGCTCCACATCATCGGGAGGAGGACGGCGGCGAACGCCGTCATCACGAGGAGGTCGACCGTCTGGAGCCCAGGCGCCACGATCGGCCGGACGAGCGCCGCCACGCCGAGGATGCCGAGCACGTTGAACAGGTTCGACCCGACCACATTCCCGACGGCGATCTCGCTCTCGCCCCGGACCGCCGCCACGATCGACGTCGCCAGCTCCGGAAGGCTCGTCCCGAGCGCCACGACGGTCAGCCCGATGACGGCGTTCGGCACGCCGGCGGCCTCGGCCAGCCCGACGGCCCCGCTCAGGAACAGGTCGGCCCCGACCACGAGCCCGGCGAGCCCGAGGACGACGTAGACGGCGTCGCGCCACGCCGAGCCGGCCGGGGTGGCGGGGGGCTCGGCCGCCTCGCTGCGCCGGTCGAGCGACTGGCGCCGCGCCTCGTGGACGCTCCACGCGAGGTACGCCCCCAGCGCCACGACCAGGACCGCGCCCTCGGCCCGCCCCACCGTCCGGTCGAACAGGATCCCGACGCCGAGCCCCGTCGCGGCCAGGAGCACGGGGAGATCGCGGCGGAGGACCGAGGCGTCGGTGAGGAACGGCCGGACGAGCGCGGCCGCCCCGAGGATCAGACCGATGTTGGCGATGTTCGACCCGACGACGTTGCCGACGGCGATCCCGCCGGCCCCGGCGAGGGCGGCCTGGACGCTCACCACGAGCTCCGGCGCGCTCGTCCCGAACGCGACGACCGTCAGCCCGACGACGAGTGGCGACAGGCCGAGCCGGAGGGCGAGCGAGCTCGCGCCCCGCACGAGGAAATGGGCGGCGCCGACGAGGAGGGTCAACCCGCCCGCCAGGGCGAGGGCGTGGGTGAGCATGGAGGAGGACAGCATCGGGGCGACTCCTACCCGCACCGCGCCCAGACGGTCCGCCCGCCCGAACCTTCACGCGTCAGGAGCCTACGTCGCGGCGGATTCCCTCGCGGAGCGCCCGGTACCGTGGGTTCTCGGGCTGCAGCGCGATGAGTTCGTCGGCGAGGGCGGCCGCCTCGGGAAAGCGGCGTTCCATGAGGTAGGCCCCACTGAGGTTGTAGAGGACCTGCTCGGTCTCGGGCGCCTCGGCGCGCGCGCGCTCGAGAAAGCGGATGGCCGCGTCGCGGTCGCCGGCCTGGAGCGCGAGCGCGCCGAGCATGGCGAGGGCCGGGACGTGCGCGCTGTCCTGCTCGAGGGCGCGCTGGAAGAGGCCCGCCGCGTACGGGAGCCGGTCCGTCTGCCCGGCCGCCTGGATCCGCCGGAGCTCGAGCGAGGCGAGCCCGCTCCACGCCTCCGGCAGGAACGGGAACGCCTGGACCACGGCCCGGCGCGTCACGAGCGCGTCGCGGATCCGGCCGTCGGCCTCGTACCGCTCGGCGAGCGCGGCGGCCGACTGAAGCCACGGGTCGCCGTCCATGACCCCCTGTGCGAACCCGAGGACGTAGGGCGGCGTCCGCGACGAGTCGAGGCGGAAGGGCTGCGCCTCCTCGGGACGGAACGGCCAGCCCGCCGTGAGCTGCGCCACGCGGATCCGGCCCGCGAGCGAGTCCATCGGCGTCACGAGGCGGACGAGGGCGCCGGCCGGCGTCGGGCGCGGGGCGCCGCCGAGCAAGCCGTCGGCGACGAACGCCTCGAAGAACGCGTCGGCGAGGACGCTGTAGCCGTCGAGATTCGGGTGGAGGTGTTCCAGCATCAGCCGGGAATCGACGACGTCGCCGGGCGAGGCGGCCCGGAACGCCGAGTCGCCCTCGACCACGCGGGCGCCGTGTTCGGCCGCCGCCCGCCGGATCACGTGGTTCATGGCGCGCGGCGCGCGGAAGCGGAGCGCGTCCAGGTCGCGGGCCCGCTCGAACGCCTCGCGCGCTTCGGCGCCCCGCCCGGCCGCCTCGTAGGCGTGGCCGAGCGCGAAATAGGCGTCGGCCGCGAGCGTGTCGAGCGCCGTGGCCCGCTCCAAGAGCTCGACCGCCTCGGGGATCCGCTCCTCGTAGAGCGCGTCGGCACCGGACTGGGCCGCCTCGAACCACGCCGTCGTGTCGGCGCCCGGCGCGTGCGCGGTGATAAAGGGCCGCTGGTCGCGCTCGTTCGAGGCCAGCGTCGAGATGTAGACCGGGACGCCGGCCTCCTCGTAGGCGGCCAGGATCCGGCCGAGGTTCTCCCTGAACTGGCGGACGCCCGCGCGGTACGTCTCGCCGCCGTACGGCACGTTCTGCTCGCCGATCATCCGCGCCATGAGCGTGTTCGACGGCGGCCGGCCCGCCTCCCGCTCCCCCCCGCGTAGCGACGCCAGACTCCCGATCGCGTCGCGGACGAGTTGGACCGTCCGGAACCGGCGGAGCGCGAGGTAGGCCCGCGTCAGGCCCGGTGACGAGGCGAACGACTCTGTCGAGGCCGCCCCGAGCGCGCCGTACCACTCGTTGTGCCCGGCGTAGATCACGACGGCGTCCGGCTCCGCCTCGATCACCTCCTCGACAAGGTCGAGGAGCGTGAACGAGTTGACCGCCGCCATCGCCGTGTTGACGACCTCGATCTCGCGGTCGGGGTACGCCAGCCGGAGGCGCGTGCCGAGGATCTGTGGGAACGACGCGCCCCGGTAGAACGGGTAGCCCGCGGCCGACGACCCGCCCTGCGCGACGATCCGGAACGTGCCCGCGGGCCTGTCGGCGAGGAACAGGTCGGGGTTCGGCGTCGGCACCGAGGCCGCGTTCGCGAAGTAGCGCCGCGCGACCTGGCGGTTGACGGTGAGGTGGTCCGGCGCGGCCTCGACGGGGACGAACAGCGGGTGGTCGTCGCCGTAGCCGAACAGGCGGAGGCCGCCTTCGAGGAGCACGAAGAACAGGACCGGCAGGAGCGCCGTGACAACGAGGAACGCGCGCCGCGTGCCGGCGGAGAGCTCGGCCTCGGCGGCCTCGGGCGTCGGGTCGGGGATGTCGGCCATCGGGGGGGCGGAGAGCCGACCAAGCTACCGTTGCCTCCGACCGCCCCGTGCCGTCGCACCCGGGACGGGGTCCCCCTGCCCCCCAGGGCCCTGGGGGATGGACTGCGGGCCCGGGAGGGCCGTTCGTACCCTATACCCAGTCTCTCCTTCCGCTTTCGTCATGTTCCGTCTCGCCGCCGTCCTTGCCTTCCTCGTCACCCTCTCCGCCTGCGACCTCGTCGGGTCCGACGCCGGCGAGTTCGAGGCGACCGTGTCGGGTGACGTTTCGACGGCGCTCGCCGGCCCGGCCATTTCCGACGTGCAGGAGGAGGGCACCACGATCGTCCTCATCGCCGAGGGCGCGAACACCGGCTCCAACGTCCGCATCCTGGTCGACCCCGCCCGGCTGGCCGTGACGTCGCTCCCGCTCGGCGGGGACGTCGCGTCGCTCACCTACGCCCTGACGGGGCGCGACGGCCAGATCCCGTTCGACGCGACGTCCGGCACGCTGGTGCTGGACCGGGTCGAGGACGTGGTCGAGGGGACGTTCGAGGCCGTTGCCGTGTCGCCCGGCGGGGCCGAAGTCACGATCGAGGGCGCGTTCCGCGCCCCCCACGCCATTACGCCCTAACCCCACCGGCCTCAAGCCGCGGCGGGCCGGGCCGCGGGCGGGTCAGGGCGTCCGGAACAGGTCGGCGGAGGCCGCGAACTGGTCGGCCTCGGCGACCATCACGAGGCGGTCGCCGGCCTCGACGCGGAAGTCGCCGGCCGGGCTCCCGACCGTCTGCGTCCCGCGCCGGACGGCCATGACCGTGATCCCGTGGTGCTGGCGGAGGGCGAGCTCGGCGAGCGTCTGGCCCGCGGCCGGCGCGCCCGGCCGGACCGCCACGGCGCGCGTGTGGAGCCCTTCCTCGTCGAGCCCCTGGAGCACCATCAGGTGGGCCTCCTGGATGCTCCCGCGCAAGATGCCGTAGTCGTCCTGACGGACGGCGGAGACCTGGCGCTCGATCTCGTCCTTGGGCACGAGGTACGCCCCGAGGACGTGCGAGAACAGGCGGACCGTCGTCTCCATCTCCTCCGGGACCACGACGTCGGCGCCGGCCCGCGTGAGCGGCTCCACGTCGGCCAGGAACCGCGTCCGGGCGAAGATCTGGATGGTGGGGTTGAGGTGGCGGGCCACGGCCGCGATCCGCCGCGTCGCGTCCCGGTCGTTGATGGCGATCACGAGCAGCTTGGCCCGCATCACGCCGAGGCTTTGGAGGATCGGCTCGCGCGAGGCGTCGCCGAACACGGCCTCGGCCCCGCCCTTCCGCGCGGCCCGGAGGCTCTCCGGGTTGAGGTCGTTGACGGCGAACGGCACGCCGACGTCGCCGAGCACGCGGGCCAGCCGCCGCCCCGCCGGCCCGTACCCGACCACGATCGTGTGATCCTCCAGGTCGACGCCGTGGCCGTGGCCGCCGCCCCCGTCCGCCGCCGTCTCCACCTGGCGCCCCAGCGCGGCCAGCCGCGGCGCCAGCGCGATGAGCCCCGGCGTCACGATCATCAGGACGACCGTCACCGCGATGAGCCCCTGGCTCCCGGCCTCCCCCAGCCCGGCCGGCGTGAGCCCGTACGCCGCCCCCTCGAGCGCGAGGACGAACGAGAACTCCCCGACCTGCCCGAGCGCGAGCCCGCCCGCCAGCGCCACGCCGAGCGGGTACCCCAGCAGCCGCGCGCCGACGGCCGCGACCCCCGCCTTCAGCACGAGGACGCCGGCCGCGACGGCCAGCACGACGGGCAGGTTCGCCAGCAGGAACGCCGGATCCAGCAGCATCCCGACGGAGAGGAAAAACGCGGCCGTGAACAGGGTCTGGAGCGGGAGCACCTCGCTGAGCGCGTGCTCGGCGTAGTCGCTCTCGCTGACGAGGAGGCCGGCCAAGAACGCCCCGAGCGCGATGCTCACGCCGGCCAGCGACGCGGCCCACCCGGTCCCGAGGCAGATGGCCGCGACGGCGAGGAGGAACAGCTCCGTCCGCCGGGTCCGCGCGACGCGGTCGAGGAACGGCGGGATCACCCGCCGCGCGCCGACGAGGACGGCCGCGATCACGAGGCCCGCCTTCCCGAGCGCCCAGGCGATCTCGAGACCGGTCCCGCCCTCGCCCGCGAGGATCGGCACGAGCAGGGCCATGACCACGATGATGATGTCCTGGAACAGGAGCATCGCGAGGGCCACGCGCCCGACCGGCGTGTCCTGCTCGGCCCGCTCGGCGAGCACCTTCAGGACGATCGCCGTCGAGCTCATGGCCACGAGGAAACCCGTAAACACGGCCGGCCCCCACTCGACGCCGAACAGAGCCGCCAGCCCGGCCACGACCGCGATCGTCAGGCCCACCTGGGCCCCGCCACCGAGGAAGATCGGCCGGGCGAGCCGGGCCATCTCCTTCAGCGAGAACTCGACGCCGATCGTGAACAGGAGCAGGATCACGCCGACCTCGGCGATCTGCTGGACCAGTTCGAGGTCGGTCACGAGCCCCAGCGCGTTCGGGCCGACGGCGACGCCGGCGAGGAGGAACCCGACGATGGGGACGAGCCGGACGCGGTAGCACAGGTACGCCACGACGACGCCGGCCGCGAACAGGGCCGCGAGTTCCCCGACGAACGGGAGGGGCGCGGCGGCGAGCGGGAGCGGCATTCGGGCGTATGAAGGGGGGCGGCCCGAACGCCACGCCCGCCCTAGGGTTCGCGCATTGCCGGCGAAGGCACCCGGCCGGGGCGAGCGAGCGAAACGCAGGATCGCACTGGGTGATCTCTAGCGGCCGGCCACTACGGATGGAGAAGCGACGTCTCCCTCCGAGCCATGGTCCGCCCTCCGATTCGCTCCGCTCTCCTCGTCGCCGTCGCCGTCGCGTGCCTCGCGCCGCCCGCCCTCGCGCAACCCATCCGTCTCGCGTTCGACGCGGGGGCGAGCAGCACGTCGGGCGGCGTCAGCGGCAGCACCTGCACTGACGACCCGCAGCACTGCGGCCCCTACCGGTCGTCGATCGCTGCCCAGGCCGAGAGCCCGGGCCAGCAGTTTTCCCGGCTGGCGTTCCGGTTCGACGGCGACGAGGCCTGCGGCGTGGCCGCCCCGACGGCGGCAGGCGACGACCGCGAATGGGACGAGTGCCCGTCCGGCCCGCTCCTCCGCCCGCACCGGCTGGAGGCGTCCGGCCAGCCCGGCGCGGACTACGGGCTCAAGCGGCTCCGCATCTGCTCCGACGGCCAGGGGGCGGGCTCGTTGGCAGGCGTCGAAGCCAGGTTTTTCAAGCTCCCGCACCTCGGCCCGAACGCCCCAGGCCAGGAGGTGGTGACGCGGTCGTTCGAGCGCGACGACTGCAGGGAGTGGGGGAGTTGGAGCCGGTGCCCGGCCGGGACGGCCGCCGCCCGCATCACGATCCACAAGGCGAACTTGAACAGCGGCATCCAGGGAATCGAGCTCCACTGCCGGAGCGTCGGCGTGTACACCCCTCGCGGCCGGTAGCCGAGCCCCCCACGGCGACTCCCCGCCTCGTTCGAGAGCCGCCAAATGAACGAGCCGCCCCGCCTCGGCAGACGCGCCGAGGCGGGGCGGGGCAGACGAAAGGCGGGTCTCTAGGACGCCGTCTGCGCGCGGCGGAGCCGGTCGAACCGGACCTGCTGGTCGGTCCCGGGCTCGACGCTCCAGGGGTCGTCGGGGAGCTCGACGCGGATCAACTCCGGCGAGCCGCCGACGTCGCGGAAGCGCTGGGGGGGGCCGTCGGGCGCGTCGCCCAGGACGAGCACCATCGTCCCCTGCTCGAGGACGCGGCCGCGGCTGGCGAGGCCGCGCTCGGCACCGCCGTTGGTCGTCCGCCAGCCGTCGGCCCAGTCGTAGATCCACTGGGCGTCGGCGGTCATGAGGCGGACACAGCCGTGGCTCGCGGCGCCCGACGTCGGCAGCGCGTAGTACTGGTGGACGTGGATGCCGCGCCGGTCGTGGAAGTTGAACACCCACCGCATGTGCCACGCCTCGCCGGGTGGCGAGAGCGTCGAGACGCGGTGCTCCTCCTTCCAGTTAAAGTTGAACCGGCCATTCGGCGTCTCCGAGCCGTCGGCGCCGGTCGAGACGAGGCCCCACCGGGCCAGCCGGCCGTTCTCGTACCCGGCCCACGCCTGGACCGTTTTGTGGATGACGAACAGCTTGTCGAACGGCTCGCCCCCCTCGTAGACGAGCGGGAACGGGCTGTACGCGCGGGGGTCCGCCCCGACCTCGCTCGGAAGGACGATCGTGTCGCCGTGGCGGAGCTCCTGGATAAAGACGCCGTTGAGGAAGGCGACCATCCCGTTCAGGAGGTCGCGGCCGGTCTGGGCATCGCCCCCGCCGACCTCCTGGTACAGGTCGTGGCGGGCGAGGACCGAGTTCCCGCTCTCGTGGTCGAGCGTGTGGTAGCGGTACGTCACCGACGGAACTTCGGAGAGGCTCTCGGCGCGGTTGGCGTAGAGGAGCTCGGCGAGACGGTCCTGGTTGTAGAGCGACCGGTCGCCCTGAGCGTGCGGCGTGGCAGCGAGCCCGGCGAGGACGAGCGAGACGAAAAGGCGGAGGCGCATGTGGTGGGATGGGTGGCGCGGCCCCCAAGAACGCGACCGCGGGCGACTTCGTTCACCGCTCCACCGGGGATCCGGCGCGAATCCGCCGCCCAGGTCGTGGTCTCATCGACCCCTCGCCAACCGGTCCCCTCTCCCGCCTCGGCGCCGAGCCCGGCAGAGGCGTCCCCGCCGAGGTCCCCGCTGGGGAAGAGAGCTCACAAGTCCGCCTCGCGCCCTACCGCACGATCCACCAGATGTAGCCGACGTAGCCGAGGAGCAGCACGACGCCCTCCCAGCGGCGCGTCCGCCCGCCAGTCACGAGGAAGGTCAGCGTGACGACGCCGAACCCGACCATGATGGCGAGCACGTCGGCCCCGACGCCGACGGCGGCGATGGGCGCCGCCAGCGCGGCCGGCCCGAGCACACTGAACACGTTGAAGATGTTGGACCCGACGGCGTTGCCGAGCGCGATCTCGGCCTCGCCCCGCCGCGCGGCCACGATCGTCGTGGCCAGTTCCGGGAGGCTCGTTCCGAGCGCCACCAGCGTGAGCCCGACCACGGCCTCGCTCACCCCCAGCCAACTGGCGGCCTCGACGGCGCCGGCCAGGAGCAGGTCCGCCCCGTAGACGAGCAGCGCCACGCCGCCCACCACGAGCAGGAGGTGCCGTTTGAACCCGACGGCCGCCTCGTGCATCGCGTCCCGGACCTCCGGGGGCAACGCGGCCCGCCGCGCCCGCTCGTCCCGCCGCGACGTCCGGATCCCGTCGACCGTGTAGACGACGGCCGCGCAGAGGAGCAGCGCGCCCTCCCACCGCACCAGCTCGCCGTCGAGCAGGAACACGACCAGGGCCCCCATCGACACCAGCATCACCGGAATGTCGTGTCGGACCAGCTTCCGGTCGACGGCCATCGGGGACAGCACCGCGGCCACGCCCACGATCAGCCCGAGGTTGGCCACGTTCGACCCGACGACGTTCCCGATCGCCACGCCGCCCTCGCCCGCGAGGGCCGCCTGCACGCTCACGACCAGCTCGGGGCTCGACGTCCCGATCGCGACGACCGTCAGGCCGACGACGAGCGGCGAGATCCCGATCCGGAGCGCCAGCGCCGACGCCCCCCTCACGAGGCCCTCCGCGCCCGCCAACAGCAGGAGCACGCCCCCGCCCATCGCAAGGAGGCTCTGGGTCAGGGTCATCGAGGGGGTCCGGGGAGAACGAGTGGGGGATGTCCCCAGACAAGCGCGCCCCGCGCGTCGTTCCCGGCGGGCCGCCTACTCCGTTTCGGCCTCCGCCGCCGCGTCGCGCCAGCGGAGGCCGACGCGGACCGGGCGGTGATCGGAGAACCGGACGGGCGACGTGGTCACTCCGGTCACCTCGAGGGCGGGGTCGGCGAGGACGAAGTCGATGCGGACGAACGGGCGCTCGGCGTGGTACGTCCGCCCCCAGGCGCGCCCGCCGGCGGCCTGCGTGGCGTCGGTCCGTGAAACGCCCCCGGCCGTGCGGAGCCGGTGGTAGCTCCAGTTGTCGGCCGTCGAGTTGAAGTCGCCCGCGACGACGACCGGGAGCGTCTCCTCCGCGATGGCGTCGGCGATCTGGTCGGCCTCGTCGCCGCGCTGGGCGTAGACGCCGCGGTACTGGCGGAGGTAGGGGGCCCAGGTCGAGGGCCGGAGGAGGCTCACGGCGTCGTCCTCCCACGGCTTCGGCGAGCCGAACGAGCGGAGGTGGACGTTGTAGACGACAAACTCGCGGCCGCCCCAGCGGAGGTGCGACCGAAGCGCGAGCGAGACGTCGGGGTCGCGCTCGACGCCGATGATCAGGACCTCCTGCTCGAGGACCTCGACGCCGGCTCCGTCGCGCACGAAAAAGGCCACGTCGGTCGCGTTGTTCTGCCAACCGGGGTGGTTGGCGAGCCGGGCCGGCATCTCGAGTCGGTACGGCAGCCGCGTCCGCACGGCCTCGACCTGGACGCCCTCGACGGCCGGCCCGCGGGCGCGCATCGCCACGCGGGCGTCCTGCATCAGGAGGACGTCGGGCGCCGCGTCCTGCACGAACGCCACGACGGAGTCGGCCAGGGCCTCGCGGCTGGGGCCGCTCTGCGGGATGTTGAACGTGGTCAACACGAGGTCGTCGGGCCCGGCCGCGCCCGCCTCGGCGAGCCGCCCGAGGCCGCCGGCCCGGACGCCCACGACGAGGAGCAGGACCGCGTGGAACGCGACCGCGCGCCAGCGCCGTCCGAGCAGCCACGCCACGCCGAACGCCGCCAGCGCCCACGACGCGTACGGCAGGCCGATCGCGACGAGCTGCGCCCACCAGTAGGGCCGCGGCGGGAGCCACGGCGCCGCGAGCCCGACGAGCACGGCGATCGCGACGGGCGCCTCCACGAGGGCCAGCAGCGCCCGCCCGGCGGCCCCCCGGCGCCGACGCGGAGACGGCGGCAGCTCAGTCACGGCTGGCCCGGTCGAGCGCCTCCTTCTCCTCCTTGGTCAGGCTGTCGTAGCCCTTTTCGAGGATCTTGTCGAGGATCGCGTCCACGTCGAGGGGAGCGCTCGGCGCCGCCCGCTGGCGGCCGCCTCCGCCGGCTCTCGGCCGCCCGAACGGGCTCTTGCGAACGGGGGCCGCCTTGGGGGCCGAGCGCCGACGGCGCACCCCGAACAAGGGCGCGGCCCAGAACGCCGGGTCGCGGCCCGCCCGCTGCGCGCGGCCGAACAGGACGCCCGCGAGCGCCGCGCCGAGCACCGTGAGGTCGGCCGAGAAGGCGAGGCTGAGCACCACGAACCCGACGGCGATCCACTTCATCGAGATCACCCCGAGCAGGAACAGGCCGATCTGGCGGTCCGGGTGGAGCGTCGCGACGGCGCAGAGGATGGCCGTCACGGGCGTCCACAGGCCGAAGTAGAACGCCCGCGGCATCGGGAGGACGGCCCCCAGCGCGAGCCCGACGGCGGCGCCCCCCAGCGCGCCGAGCACGTAGAGCCCGAACAGCCGGTGCGGCCCGTAGCTCTCCTCGTAGTCGCGCCCCATCCACTGGAGCCAGTAGAACCCGAACACGAACGAGATCAGCCCGAAGAACCCGCCGAAGGCGTTGACGAACCCGTACGTCAGCGGGGTCCACGGCACGCGGAGGGCCGCCTCGGGGTCCGCCGGGAGCGTGAGCCACTCGACGACGACGATCGCGGGCACGCCGAAGGCCGCCAGGAGCGCCAGCACGACGTACGCGAGGTACGTCACGAGGTTGACCGTCAGGAGCAGCCGGAGGGCCGGCGGGAGCGCGGCCCGCCACATCTGGAACCGGAAGAGCGGGGAGTCGGCGGCGGCCATGCCAGGGGCGAGGTCCGGGTTAGAGGGGGCGGGTCCGAGGGCGGACGGGCAGTCGCCCGAGCCAGTACAGCACGACGACGGCCCCTGTCAGCATCCCGCCGAGGTGGGCGAAGTGGGCCACGCCGGCCTGGACGTCGGCGACGCCGGCGAACAGGCTGAACGCGGCGTACCCGAGCACGAACCACTTGGCCGGGATCGGGAACGGGAAAAATAGGAGGTAGATCGGCGACTCGGGGTACAGGAGCCCGAACGCCGCCAGCACGCCGAGCACGCCGCCGGAGGCGCCCAGGGTCGGGATCGGGATGCCGGTCCCGTCGCCCATCAGGAATGGCCACGACGTGACGGCCACCTGGAGCAGGCTCGCCCCGAGCACGCACGCGAGGTAGAACCCGAGGAACCGCCTCGACCCCATCGCGCGCTCGATGGCCCCACCAAACATCCACAGCCCGAACATGTTGAACAGGATGTGGCCGAACCCGCCGTGGAGGAACGCGCTCGTCACGAGCTGCCACGGCCCGAACGTCCCGAACTCGACGAGCCCGTCGCGGAACTGGATGGCCTCGGGCCCCCCGATCGGCCACAGCGCGAACAGCCGCGTGATCGTGTCGAACGGCTCGGTCGTCCGCGCCTCGAAGATGATCTGCGCGAGGAACGCGAGCCCGTTGAGGATCAAGAGGTTCTTGACGACCGGTGGGAACAGGCCGAACGAGGAGGGCGGGCGGTACGCGTTCTGCAC
>JAAXJP010000621.1:4307-7948 GCA_012269805.1 Rubrivirga sp. | reverse complement strand
GGCTCGACCAGTGGGTCGCCCCGGCGGCCTTCGCCGAGGTCCGGGCGGTGCGGGTCGCGGTGTGCGCCGTGGTCGCCCTGGCCATCGGGGCGACCTACGTCCCCCGCGTCCGGCGGTGGGTCCGGCCGGCGGCGACCGTGGCCCTCGCGGGCGGTCTCGGCGTGGTGGCGATGGAGTGGGCCGTCCAGCACGCCGTCGACGCGGCCGCTCTGGACGTGGCGCCGCGGGGGCTCCTGATCCTCGACGGGTACTACTACAGCGGGATGATGCTCATCCTGATCTACGTCCACGTGCTGCTGCGTCTGCGGTTCGTCGTGGCGTCGGCGATCGGGGGGCTCCTGGTGGCGCTGTACCTCGCGGTCGCCGCGCTCCACACGCCCGGGCTCTACCTCGCCAACGCCGCCCAGTTCCTGCTCTCGACCCAGCTCAGCGGGATGGTCGCCTCGTACGCGCTGGAGCGCTACGCGCGGTCCGAGTTCGCCCACGCGCGGCGCCAGTCGGAGAGCCACGCCGTGCTCCAGACGGCGCTCGACCGGCTGACGGCGGCGCAGGACCGGCTCGTCCACGCCGAGAAGATGGCCTCGCTGGGGCGCGTCACCGCCGGCGTGGCCCACGAGATCCAGAACCCGCTCAACTTCGTGACCAACTTCGCAGAGCTGGCCAGGGAGCGCCTGGACGAGCTCCGGGACCACCTCGGCCCCGCCGACGGCGAGGTGGCCGACGCGATCGACGACATCGCGCTCGGCGTGGAGAAGGTGGCCGAGCACGGGGCCCGCGCGAGCGGCGTGATCCGGAGCATGCTCGACCACAGCCGCCGGGGGCCGGCGACGCGGGCGGCCGTCGACCTCAACGCGCTCGTCCGCGAACACGTCGCCCTCGCCGAACACGCCGCGGCGGCGCGCGGCACCGACGCGCCGCCGGTCACGCTCGACCTCGACCCGGCCGTGGGGACCGTCGTCGTGGCGCCGGCGGACCTCGGGCGCGTCGTGCTCAACCTGCTCGCCAACGCGGCCCACGCGGTCGGGCAGAGGCCCGGCCCGCCCGATGGCCCGCCGCTCACGGTCGCCACGCGCCGCCGCGGCGACGTCGTCGAGGTCGAGGTGGCCGACCGCGGCGTGGGCATGCCGGCTGACGTCGCCGCGCGAGCCTTCGAGCCGTTTTTTACCACCCTGCCGACGGGCCAGGGGACCGGCCTCGGCCTGTCGCTGGCCTACGAGATCGTGACCGAGGGGCACGGCGGCGAGCTCACGCTGGCGTCGGTCGAGGGGGAGGGGACGACGGTTCGGGCGGTGATCCCGGCGGCGCCCGTCGAGGCCGCGACCGAGGCCGAGGGGGGCGCGGCCCTCGTCCCGGCCTGACCGGCCCCGGCGCCGAGGCGGACGGAGCCGAGGACTAGCCCACGCGGGCGAAGCCGAGCGACCGCGGGGCCGTCTTGGCAAAGTGCGCCCGCGTGTCCGCGTGCTCGGGGGCGGCCAACTGGGGGTCGTCCTCGGCGAGCGCGAACGCGGCCTCGCGCGCCTCCGACAGGATCTCGGCGTCCTTGACGAGGTCGCCGATCTTGAGGTCCGGCAGGCCCGACTGGCGCGTCCCAAAAAAGTCGCCGGCGCCGCGGAGGTTGAGGTCGATCTCCGAGATCTCGAAGCCGTCGGTCGTGTCGGCCATGGCCTGGAGGCGCTCCTCGGCGTCCGCGGTCCGCTTGTAGCTGGCCATCAGGAAGCAGTAGCTCTGGTCGGCCCCGCGGCCGACGCGGCCCCTCAGCTGGTGGAGCTGGCTGAGGCCGAACCGCTCGGCGTGCTCGATCACCATGACCGTCGCGTTCGGCACGTCGACGCCGACCTCGATGACGGTCGTCGCGACCAGCACGTCGGTCTCGCCGGACTTGAACCGGTCCATCGCCTCGTCCTTCTCGTACGAGAGCATCCGCCCGTGGACGAGGTCGACGCGGTACGGGCGGAGCTGCTCCATGAGCTCGGCCGCGCCGTTCTCGGCGTCCTTCACGTCCGCCAGCGTCTCGGACTCCGACTCCTCCACGAGCGGGTACACGACGTACGCCTGGCGGCCCTCGCGGAGCTGGCGCTTGACGAAGTCGAGCATCTCCTCGCGCCGCTTCTCGCTGTAGACGCGCGTGTCGATCGGCTTCCGCCCGGCCGGCAGCTCGTCGATGGCGGACACGTCGAGGTCGCCGTAGACCGTCATGGCGAGCGAGCGCGGGATGGGCGTCGCCGTCATCATCAAGACGTGCGGGCGCTGGCCCTTCTTGAACATCTTCGCCCGCTGGACCACGCCGAACCGGTGCTGCTCGTCGACGACGGCCAGCCCGAGGTTCTTGAACGCGACCTTGTCCTCGATGACGGCGTGCGTCCCCACGACGACGTGCGCCGTCCCGTCGGCGATCTCGGCGAGGATCTCGTCGCGGAGCGCCTTCCGCTGGCCGCCGATCAGCAGGTGGGCCTTGAGGCCGAGCGGCTCGAGAAAGCGCCGGATGTTGGCGTAGTGCTGCTCGGTCAGGATCTCCGTCGGCGCCATGAACGCGGCCTGGTAGCCGGCGTCGACGGCCATCAGCATCGCCGCCACGCCGACGACCGTCTTGCCCGAGCCCACGTCGCCCTGGACGAGCCGGTTCATCTGGCGGCCCGAGGCCGTGTCCGCCGCGATCGTGTCGAGCACGCGCTGCTGCGCGCCCGTGAGGTCGAACGGGAGGACCTCGTCGAGGAAGATCCGCGTGTTGTGGCCGACGCCGTCGAGCGCGACGCCGGGCTGGCGCTCCTGCTTCCCCTTCGTGAGCGCGAGCAGGAGCTGGAGGAAAAAGAACTCTTCGAACTTGAGCCGCCGGACGGCCCGCCCGCGCTCGGCCACGTCGCGGGGGAAGTGGACGGCCCGGAGCGCGACGTTCCCGTCCATCAGCCCGTACCGCTCGCGCACCGAGGCGGGCAGGACCTCGGGGATCGCGAGGCCGTGGGCCTTGAACAGTCGGTAGATGAGCTTCCGGAGCGTCCGGCTGTTGACGCCGACCTTTTCGAGCGCCGCGCCGCCGGGGTAGAGGGGCACGATCCGGCCGGTCGCGAGGGCCGCGCTCGCGTCGTCGAGCTTGTCGGACTCGGGGTGGGCCATCGAGAACTGGGACCCGTACTTCTCGGCCTTCCCGTGGAAGGCGTAGAGGTCGCCGCGGTTGTAGAGCCGCTGGATCCAGTTGGCGCCGCGGAACCAGACGCACTTGAGCGTCCCGCCGCTCTCGTCCGTCACGCGGAGCTCGAACCGGGAGCGCCCGCCGCGGCCGGGGATCATCCCCTTCGAGGTCACGGTCCCGACGACCGTGTAGTGGCCCGCCTCGGTGATCTCGCGGATGGGCGTGACCGTGCTCCGGTCGAGGTAGCGGCGCGGGTAGTACCGGAGGAGGTCGCCGTAGGTCTTGACGCCGGCCTTCCGCAGCGGCTCGGCGCGACGCTCCCCGACGCCCGAGAGCTGCTCGATGTCGGTGTCGAGGACGGCGGGGTCCTGCTCGGTCGGGTCGGTCGAGGTCGTCGGCGAGGCGGCCATGCCGAAAGCTAGGCCCGCCCTGGTGACGACCGCTGCGTCACGCCGGCCCCGAGCGCGGGAGCCGGATGGTGAACGTGGTCCCCACGCCGCGCTCGCTCTCGACC
>JAAXJP010000621.1:0-4297 GCA_012269805.1 Rubrivirga sp. | reverse complement strand
CATCTCGACGAGCCGCCGCGTGATGGCCAGCCCGAGCCCGTTGCCCTCGAAGCGCCGGGTGTGGCCCTCCGACTCTTGCCGGAACTCGTCGAAGGCGGCCGGCAGGAACGCCTCCGACATCCCGACCCCCGTGTCGGACACGGTCAGGGTCAGGGCGACGGGGCCGGCGTCGAGCGCCACCCGGACCTCGCCCTCCAGCGTGAACTTGACGGCGTTGCTCACCAAGTTGGTCACCGCCCGGCTCAGCGCGCCGCGGTCGGCCCACGCGACGACGGGCTCTGCGGGGACGTCGCACCTCAGGGCCAGCCCCTCGGCCTCGGCCCGGGGGCGGAGGAGGTTGGCCGTCTCCGTCACCACCTCGCCCACGTCGAGGCAGTCGAGGCGGAGCTCGCGCCGCCCCGCCTCCATCTGGGCGAGGTCGAGGACCGACGTGAGCGTCTCGAGCAGACGCCGCCCGCCCTGCCCGATGAGTTGGGCGCACTCCTGCCGCTCGTCGAGGCGGCGGCTCGTGGCCTCCTCTGCGAGGAGGTCGGCGAACCCGATGATCGACGTCAGCGGCGTCCGGATCTCGTGGCTCAGGTTGGCCAGGAGCGCGCTCTTCATCCGGGCGGCCTCCTCCGCCGCCGCGCGCCCGGCCTCGGCCACTCGCGCCGCCTCGACGAGCTCGGCCTCGTGGCTCCGGGCGGCCTCCACGTCGGTGCACGTCCCGACCCAGCCCAGGAACGCCTCGTCGGTGGACACGGCGACGCCCCGGACGGCGAACCGGTGGTAGTGCCCGTCTCGGCTCCGGATGCGGTACTCGATCTCGAAGTCCGCCTGAGCCGTGATCGCCGCGGTCCAGCTCTCGGCCACCCCGGCGGCGTCGTCGGGGTGGACCGCGTCGGCCCAGCCCCAGCCAGCAATCTGGTCCGGCGTCTGGCCCGTGAACTCGGCCCAGGCGTCATTCAGCTCGGTGACCTCCCCGTCGGCGTTGGCCACCCAAGCGACCTGGGTCGTGGCCTCGATGAACGACCGGAAGCGGACCTCGCTCTCTCGGAGGGCCTGCGCGGCCTCATACTGAGCAGTGACGTCGCGGACGATCGCCTGGACGTCGTCGTCGCCGACGGGGACCAAGCGGGCCTCGTACCTCCGGGTTCGGCCGTCGGCATGCGTGAGGGCGTACTCGATCTGCTGCAGCTCGCCGGTGTCGAGGGCCCGCCCGATGGCGTCGAGGACGAGGGCCGCGACCGGCTCCGGGAGCGACTCCTCGACCGTCCACCCGGGGAGGGCCGCCTCGTCGTAGAGGAGGAGGGCGGGGTCTGCCGTCCGGACGTCGAGGTAGCGGCCGCCGCGGGTGAGCCGGAGGAACAGGTCGGGAACGGCCTTGACGAGGTCCCGGAGCCGCGCCTCGCTGCGCCGGAGGGCTCGGTCGGCCTCGTCGCCCCGGCCGGTCCCCGCGTCTCGACGGAGGGGCGACCGGGGGACGAGCGCGGCGATGTCGAGGAGGGCCTCCCGGTCGCGTGCGGTCCACTGGCGGGCCGCGAGGTCGGCCACGCACAGGGCGCCGATCACGAGGCCGTCATCGTCTCGGATCGGGACGCCGAGGTAGGCCCTCACATCTGGCCCCGCGTGGCACGCGGGGTCGTGGGGGAGGCGGTAGACATCATCGACCGCGAGGGGCGCTCCTGTGGCAACGACGTGGCGACAGAACGACGGGGCCGGCGGGGACGACCGGCGTCCGGAGAGGAGGCCCGCTCCGACCAACCCCCGAACGACCTGGTGGTCGTCCGTGAAAACGGAGACCCGCGCCGTGGGGGCCTGGAGCGCACGGGCCGCGATCCGGCATATGCGGCTGAAGCTCCCGTCGGCCCCGTCGTCCATCCCGTCGCTCGGCGCGAGCGAGTCGAGACGTGCCGGTTCTGTGAGAGACGCTACGACGTGCCCCCCTGGTATCTCGGCCCTGTCCGCAGGAGAGCTCGTGTCGATCATGGAACCTAGGCGTGAGGGTGTGTCTGTATCCGAGGGGACATGATCGGCCCCCGCAGTGTCCTTTTAATCCCCCACGCATTGAGTCGTCATCTCGTCGCAGAAGCGTACTGTTGTGGTCGTGCGCAGGACGGAAACTGGCGGCCTCCCTCCCTCGGCCGAGGCGGGCCGAGGGGGTCAGTCGACACGCAGGAGCGTCCGCGTGTCCTGGGCGGCGCCCGCGACGAGGTGCGAGACGTAGACGCCGCTCGCCAGCCCGCGCCCGTCGAGCGGGACCGTGTGCCGGCCCGCCGCGCGCGCCTCGTCCACGAGCACGGCGACTTCGCGGCCCAGCACGTCGTGGACGGCGAGGCGGACGGGGCCCGCCTCCGAGAGCTCGAACGCGAGCGTCGTCCGCTGGCGGAACGGGTTGGGGTAGTTGGCGAGCAGGCGCGCCTCGGGGCGCCGGTCGGCGGAGTCGCCCTCGCCGGCCGTGCCCATGCCGAGGGCGAGCGGCGCCCAGCCCTTGTTGTTCGTCTCGTGGATCTCGGCGACCTGCCCCTCCGGGTCGACCACGGCGTAGATCCGGACGGCCGAGTCGGTGAGGCCGGCGGGGAGCGTCACGTCGGCGCGGACGGTCGCGCTCCCGCGCGGCTCCATGGCCGGGACCTCAGCGTCGGGTGCGGCACCGGGGCCGGTCAGCGCGATCCCGCCCTCGTCGGGGTCGCCGGCGTAGAACCGGACGCGCGCGCCGGCCGGCGACGGGAGCAGGCTGTAGTTGTGGACCTGGGCCGCGACCGTGACCGCCTCGCCCGGCACGGCCGGCTCCGGCGAGAACGCGAGGCTCCGCGTCCGCTGCTTCGTTGCCTCGCCGACGTTCGGGTCGTTCTCCTTGCGGTCGCGGAACCGGTCGGGCAGGTTCAGCGCGAGGTCGGGGGCCTGCCCGTAGCGCGCCTGCCACCACGTCGGCTCCTCGCCGGGCGCGGCCACGGACGGCTCGACGGCGTAGTCGACGACGAGCGCGCCGCTCCGGTCCCAGTACACGAACGGCGTCACGGAGTACGTCGCGCGGCGGCCCTCGATGGAGGCGTTGATCGGCCCGAACTCGACGCGGACGGCCTCCAGGTCCGACACCGACGTCCGGTGCGTGTCGAACGTGTTGAGCGAGTAGTCGCCGTTGAGGTTGATCCCGAGGTTGACCGCCTTGATCGGGATGTCGAGGTCGAGCTCGCCCTCGAGCCGGAGCCGCGTCCGGTCCTCCGTCTGCTCGAACGTCGTCGACTCCCGCGTCACGTCCCACGTCACGGCCGACGAGCCGAGGCCGTAGCGGCTCCCCTCGAACACGCGCTGCGAGAGCCGCCGCGGCTCGAGGTCGCGGGCGTACGACAGGATGTGGCCGGGCTCGTGGGCGGGCCGGTAGGTCGAGGCCTCGGGCGTCGAGGTGCCGAACCACGCGTCGGTCTCGGGCCGGGGGAGCACGATCGCGAGGTACCCCGCGAACTGGCCGCGCACGTACAGCGGGTACTCCCACACGTCGAGGTCGACGACGTCGGCGTAGAGGTGGTCCTCCTGGAAGATCTGGACCTGCGACGTCACCGTGATCGTCCGCTGGCTGCCGACGAGGTCGGTGAAGCCCTCGCCGTACGAGGCCGCGAAGCGGGCGCGGAGGCCGCCCGTCATCTTCGTGAGCAGGGACGACGCGTCGCCGACCGTGCCGCCCGCCGTCGGCGTGGTCTGGAGGGCGTTGCCGATGCCGACCTCGACCTCGGCCCCCACGTTCCAGTCGCCGACGACCTCGGTCGTGACCTCGACCGTCTGCGAGGTCTGCTCGGTGTAGGTCGCCGAGAAGTCGCACGTCGCGTCGGGGTAGCACCCGGCCACGTCGAAGGCCTCGCCGTCGAACACGTCGAAGTGGACCGGCGGCGCGTTGAGGACCACGAGCGGCTGCGCGATGTCGGTCCGCCGGGCGTACCGCGGCGGGCCGAGCCGGACGCCGCGGTCGCCGAAGTCGCCGGCCGCCAGCGCGACGGGCCGACGCCCGCTCCAGTCGTCGACGCCAAGCGTCCGCGTGCCGGCCTCGCGGTAGCCGGTCCCGTCGTGGCGGAAGACGGTCAGCCGGAAGAGCCCGTCGACGCTGATCCCGCCGTCGGTCGAGACGTCCTGGAGGCTCACGGCCACGATCTCGGGCCGCGCGGCCGTCTCGTCGGAGGCCTCGTACCAGAGCGCGTCGGCCCCGTCGAGGTCGGCCACGACCACGTGCTGGGAGCCCGCCGTCTCGCCGAACCCGCCGCTCACGTTGAGCCCGCCGCCGGCATTCAGCGCGCCGGCCTCGTCGAGCCGGACCGTCCAGACC
>JAAXJP010000543.1 GCA_012269805.1 Rubrivirga sp. | reverse complement strand
GAGCAGGCCGACGAGGTCGAGGCTGACGTGGCGGAGGCTGCGCCCGCCGACGAGCCGACCGAGGCCGCCTCGGAGACGCCGACGGAGGAGGCGGAGGCCGCACCGGCCGACGAGAGCGCCGAGGCCGACGACCTCACCACGGTCAGCGGCATCGGGCCGAAGTACTCCGAGATCCTCACGGACGCCGGCATCACGACGTTCGCGCAACTCGCCGAGACGTCGGTCGAGCGGCTCCAAGAGGTCATCACGGAGGCCGGCTCGACGACGGCCGGCAACGAGGAGACCTGGCCCGAGCAGGCCCGCCTCCTCGCCGCCGGCGACACCGAGGGCCACGCGGCCTACGCCGAGTCGCTCTAGCCGAGCACACTCTGGGGCGGGGCTGGCGAAGGCTGGCCCCGCCTCTTTTTATCCCCGACACTCATGGATCCGGATCGCCTCCTCCTGATGGGCCGCGTCGGCCGGACGCACGGCGTCCGCGGCGAGATGAAGGTCGTCCCTGAGACCGACGACCCGCAGCGGTTCGCCGGCCTCGAGCGGCTCTACGTGGGCGAGACGGAGGCGAGCGCCCGGCCGGTCGCCGTCGAGGGCGTCCGGTTCCAGTACCCGAAGGGGCGGACGGTCGTCCTGCTGGCGCTGGAGGGCGTCGACACGTTGGAAGCGGCCGAAGAGCTCCGCAACGCGCGCCTCTTCGCCGACCCCGACGACCTCCCCGACCTCGTCGAGGGCGAGGCCTACCTCCACGACCTCGTCGGCCTCGACGTGATCGAGGTGGCCGAGGACGGGACCGAGGCGGACGCGCCCTTCGGGACGGTCCGCGACCTGTACGACGGCGCGCAGCTCCTCTTCGCCATCGCCCGCCCGGGTAAGCCCGAGGTTCTGCTCCCCGACGTCGACGAGTTCGTCGTCCGCCTCGACCTCGACGCCCGCCGCCTCTACGTCCGCCTCCCCGACGGGCTGGTCGACGAGTAGGGCACGAGGGGTGGGGCACGGGGCGTGAGGCCCCGCCCGATCCCGCCTCATGCCCCATGCCTCTCACCCCATGCCTCTGCGTTTCGACCTCGTGACGGCGCTGCCGGGCCTCGTCGAGAGCCCGCTCCAGCACTCGATCCTGAAGCGGGCGCAGGACAAGGGGCTCGTCGAGGTGGCCGTCCACGACCTCCGCGACTGGGGGCTCGGGAAGTACCGCCAGATCGACGACGCGCCGTACGGCGGGATGGGGGGGATGGTGCTCAAGCCCGAGCCGCTCTTCGCTTGCGTCGAGCACCTGCAGCAGGAGTACGGCCCGTACGACGAGGTCGTCTTCCTCACGCCCGACGGCGAGACCCTCGACCAGCCCCTCGCCAACGAGCTCTCGCTCAAGGGCCGGCTGCTCCTCATCGCCGGGCACTACAAGAACGTCGACCAGCGGGTCCGCGACGCGCTCGTGACGCGTGAGGTCTCGGTCGGCGACTACGTCCTTTCGGGCGGCGAGCTCCCGGCGCTCGTCCTCATCGACGCCGTGGCCCGGCTCGTCCCGGGCGTCCTCGGCGACGCGGGCTCGGCGCTCTCCGACAGCTTCCAGGACGGCCTGCTCGACGCGCCGTCCTACACCCGGCCGGCGACGTTCCGCGACTTGGAGGTCCCAGCCGTCCTCCGCTCCGGCGACCACGACGCGATCCTCGCCTGGCGCGAGGCCCAGCGGCTGGAGCGGACTCAGGCTCGCCGCCCGGACCTCTTGAAGGGCCCCGGGTCGCCGGGCGAAGAATCCCCGTAGACCGCCGCCCGGGCCGTTCTCGGGCTCGGGCCTCCCTACCTTCCTCGTTCGCGCCCGAGGCACACCGGCGCGCACCCACCTCAGACCGACACCGTCATGGCGACCGACCTCATGGGCCTCGTGGAGGCCACCCAACTCCGCGACGACCTCCCCGACTTCGCCGCCGGCGACACCGTCCGCGTCCACGTCCGCGTCATCGAGGGCGACAAGGAGCGGATCCAGATCTTCGAGGGCGTCGTGATCGGCATCCAGAACGGCGGGACGGCCGAGTCGTTCACCGTGCGCAAGATCTCGAACGGCGTCGGCGTCGAGCGGATCTTCCCGTTCGCCAGCCCGCGCATCGCCAAGGTCGAGGTCGTCCGCTACGGCCGCGTCCGCCGTGCGAAGCTGTACTACCTCCGCGGGCTCCGCGGCAAGGCCGCCCGGATCACCGAGCGCCGCCGCTCCTAAGGTTCCGGAGGGATACGGGATGTGGGATGGAGGGACGAGCCCCCCATCCCTCGTTGATCCCTCCATCCCCAATCCCTCCGACCCATGCGTCTCGCTGTCTGGCCCGTCTCGCCCGCCCGCGCCCTCGCGACGGCCCTGGCGGACCTCGTCACCGAGACCGTCGAGATCGAGCCGTTCGAGGCCCGCGCGGCGCTCGACGAGGGCGGCGTCGACCTCGCGCTCGTCCCGACGCTCGATGTGCTCCGCGGCCACGCGGGGCTCGAGGTCGTGCCGGGCGTGGCCCTCGCCGGCGAGCGGAGCCCCCGCCGCCACCTCGTGGTCGGGAGCGCGCTCGACGCCATCGAGACCGTCGGGTTCGACCCGCGCGACGCGCAGGAGGCGATCCTGACGCAGCTCGTCATGCGCGAGCACTACGGGACGCGGGCGACGTTCGCGCTCAGCGACCCGGCCACGCCGCTCGCCGACGTCCTCGAGACGAACTCGGCCGCGCTCGTCGGCTACCGGGACCCGGTGCCGGATGGCGCCTTCGCGCTCGACCCCGGTCGGGAGTGGACCGACCTCACGCTCCGGCCCTACCCGTGGGGGCTCCTGGCGGCCCTGGAGGGCACGCTCGGCGTCGTCGCCGCGGCCCGGATCCGGGCCGCGGTGCAGGAGGCGCCGGTCTCAGACGCGCTCTTCCACGACGGCGTCGGCGCCTACCAGATCACCCTCGACGGCTACGTCAACGACGGGCTCGACCAGCTCGGCGAGTACCTCTTCGAGACCGGCACGCTCACGGAGGTCCCGCCCGTCCCGTTTATCGTCATCCCGAAGGACGACGACGAGGACGAAGAGGACGACTAGGTCCGCCTCGACGGAGCGCCCGAGGTGGCCGGGGTCGAACCCGCGGGGCGGGGACCCGTTGAAGCCGGCCCGCTCCCCGATCCACGCGACCCCTCCATGGCCGACGGCATCCAGACCATCGTCACGAACCGCCGCGCGCGGTACGACTACGACATCACCGACCGGTTCGAGGCGGGCCTCGTGCTGACGGGGTCGGAGGTGAAGTCGCTCCGGGGCGGGTCGGCCCAGATCGTCGAGGCGTTCGTCAAGATCGGGCGCGAGGGCGCCGACCTCATGAACGCGACGATCCCGCCGTACGAGATGGGCGGGTACTCGAACCACGAGCCGCGCCGCCCGCGCCGGCTGCTCCTCAACAAGTCGGAGATCGAGAAGCTCCGGAAGGGGACGGAGCAGAAGGGGATGACGATCGTCCCGGTCAAGATGTATTTCAAGAACGGCCGGGCGAAGGTCGAGATCGCCCTCGGCAAGGGCAAGAAGACCATCGACAAGCGGCAGACGATCGCGGAGCGGGAGTCGAAGCGGCGGATGGATCGGCTGATGAAGAGCCATTAGGACAGCGCCCGTCCCGGCGGCCTCGACGGGTCGGCAGGCGGGGCCGGCCGCTCGGCCGGGGGCCGTGCCGTTGCCTTGACGCAGAGCGCGCGGTGCCGGACGTTGGGGCACTTCCTCCCCCCGGCACACCGACGCCCCCCGCGCGCCCGTTGGGCCGATCCCGCCCGCTCCTGATGCCCCGCTCCGTCCTCGCCGCCGTCCTCGCGCTCGCCGCCGCCGCCGCCCCCGCCGCGCAGTCGGCGCTGGAGCGGGGGGGAGAGGCTTACCGCGACGGCGACTACTCCGAGGCGGTCCGCCTCCTGGACCGCGCCGTCGAGGCCGACCCCGACGACGCCGAGGCGCACTACCTCCTGGCCCGCGTCCTCTTCGACGAGCGGAACCCGGACCGCGACGAGGGCCGCGCCGGCCGCGCGATCGACCGGGCCCTCGACCTCGACGGCGACAACGTGCTCTACCTCGTCGCCCGGCTGGAGCAGCTCCGCGGTGACACCTGGAACTACTTCCAGGAGATGACCCGGCTCCGGCAACGTCGCGAGCTGGCCCGCGACATCCTCGCCGTCGACTCGACCAACGGGTACGCCCACGAAGAGCTCGGCGCGCAGGCCATCGTCGACTATTACCAGTACCGGAACGCGATCAAGCTACCCGGTCTGGCCTACCGCTCCGTCGCGCCCCCCCGGACCGAGGCCGACGACCTGGGCGAGCGGCTGGCCGACTCGAACGGTCCGGCCGGCGGCGGGGGCCTGACGACGGGCGACCGCCCGACCGGGTTCGACCCCGACCAGGACGCACTCGAGCCGCTCTCGGCCGGCCTCGAGGAGGCCCTGGAGGGGCGCTTCGGCGAGGACATCGCCGACCGGTTCGACGTGGCCGAGCTCCGGCGCCGTGGCGTGGCCGTGACCGACTTCGCCCCGCGTGCGCAGGCGGCCTACGACCGGGCTATCGGCCACCTCCGGCAGGCGCTCGCGTCGGACCCCCGGCGGCGCGACGTCTACGACCACGTCGTCCGTCTGGCGACGCTCTCGGGCGCGTACGAGGAGGCCCTCCCGGACCTCGCCGAGATGTTCGTCCAGTTTCCCGAGGACCCCGGGATGTGGCTCTACACGGGCCTCGTGAACCACCGGACGGGCAACTTCGAGGCGGCCGAGGTCGCCTTCGACCGCGCGCTCCGCTACATGGACGACGAGACGCGGGCGGCCTACACCGACCTCACGCTGATCCTGCCGCCGGACGAGCACGACGCCTTCCGGGCCGACCCCGAGCGGTTCGCCGAGCGCTACTGGACGAGCCGCGACCCCCGCTTCCTCAACACCGCCAACGAGCGGCGGACCGAGCACTACGCCCGCCTCGTGACGGCCGAGCTGCTGTACCGCTCCGACGACCTCGGCATCCCCGGCTGGGACACCGAGCGCGGCCGGCTCCACGTCCGGTATGGCCTTCCCGAGACCGACGTCGTGCTCGAGGGCGGGTTCGGGCTCGTCGTGAGCCAGTTCGGCGGCCGGGAGGAGGCGTTCGCCGTCGACCCCGACGCGCCGGGCGGCTTCGAGGTGGCCAACCGGTTCAACGTGTGGGACTACGGCGACGGCGTCCGGTTCGTGTTCGAGGACCCCAACCGGAACGGCCGCTTCCGCCTGTACTCGGCGCCGGCCGACGTCTTCGGTCTCGCGTCGGTGCGCGACCCGGCCGCGATGGACTTCGTGATGCGGGCCCGCGAGGAGGTCCGCCGCCAGCCCGAGCGCTACACGTTCGAGGCGCCCGGCCGCGAGGTCCAGCTCCCGTACCGCGTGGCCGCGTTCAAGGGCGACGACGGCCGGACCGACCTCTACGTCAACTACGGCATCCCCGTCGCCGAGGCGGGCGCCCCCAGCGACGGCGTCCAGGCGGACGTCGACGTGACGGTCAAGACGGGGGCGTTCCTCATCGGGCCCGACCGCGACCTCCTCGTCGAGCGGCGGCGGACGGTGTACGGCCTCCGCGGGGCCCAGATCGTCCCGTTCGAGCAGACGCGCCTGTGGACGAGCACGGAGGAAATGAGCGCGCTCCCGGCCGACGGCTACGAGGTCTCGCTCGAGTTCGAGACGGCCTCGGGCCAGACGAGCGCCGTCCAGCGCCGCGCCGTCGACGTGCCGAGCTTCGGCGGCGACGGGCTCCAGCTCTCCGACCTCCTCCTGGCCTACTTCGTCGAGGAGGCCGGCCGGGCCGAGCCGGGCCGCGTCTTCCGCGACGGCGTCTCGGTCCAGCCCGCGCCGTGGGGCGTCTTCGGGGTCGGCGACCCGATCTACCTCTACGTCGAGGCGTACGGCCTCGGGATGGCCGGCGACCAGACCGACTACGAGGTCGAGGCGAGCCTCCGCCCGAAGGACACCTCGCGCGGCGTCCGGCGCTTTTTCCGCCGGCTCTTCGGCGGCGACGGCACGGCCGTCTCGTCGGCCTTCGAGGTCCAGGGCGACCGGGCCGACGACACGGTCTACCTCTTCCTCGACGCGACGGGCCAGGAGGCCGGGCTGTACACGCTCACGGTGACCGTGCGCGACCGCGTGACGGGCGCCGAGGCCGAGCGCGAGACGGACCTCCTCCTCGAATAGCGGGGGCCACGCATCTCGCGTCCCTTCCCGTCGCCACCGCTCGCTTTGCATCGTTCGATTCGCACGCCGCTCTTCGTCCTCACGCTCCTCGGACTGTTCGCTCCGTCCGTCTCGGCGCAGTCCGGCTGTGGGGCGCCCGACCCGTTCCGCATCGGTTCGCTGACGCTGGAAGGGTTGCTGGACCAGGGCCTGACGAGCACGACCCAGACCTGGAACGACGACGCGGGCGAGTGGCGGAACGTGTCCCGGACCACTTACCAGCGCGAGGAGCCTCGATCCGGGACGAGGCTCTTCGCCCGGTGGGTGCCGGAGACGCAGTCCTGGCCCGACTATCTGCTTGACGCGTCGTTCGCCTTCGACGCCGACAGGCGGCTGGTCGAGACCCGCTACATGAACACTGAGGGCGAGGCGTACCAGCGGGACGTCGTTACGTACGGATCGGATGGGTACCCGTCGCTCGAAGCGCGGGAAGATCGAGCGGGGACCGGGTGGGTCGGCAACCGGCGGTACTTCTACGACTACACGGCCGACGGCCAGCTGGCGGGGTACCGGTTCGAGCGGAACCAGGGCGGATGGACCTTCTCTCTCGAGTATGAGGGGGCGTTCGATGAGGAGGGCCGCCGGGTGCTGTGTGCGTTCCGCTCCGATCCGGAGGGGCCGTTCACCCGGCGGGTCGAGACGGCGTACGACGACCAGGACCGGCCCGTGATTCTCGTCGAGCGCTCCTGGGACGCGGACGCCGAGACGTACGTCCAGGTCGGGGACAGCGTTGGGTTCGCGTACCCCGAGGCGGGCCTCGCCGTACAGACCGCCTACGCCTACGTCTCCTTCCTGGACGAGTGGCGGCCGGACCGACGAAGCGTCTCCTCGGACGACGAGGCCGGCCGCCTCGCGGAGGTCCTGGAGGAGGTCGACGCCGGCCCTGACCCGGACCGCCCCGGCGAGCGGCGGTTCGCTCCGACCCGGCGCCTCCGCCTCAGGTACCACGGCGACGGGCGGGTCGCGTCGTACACGTTGGAGCGGTACGACGACGGGTGGCAGAACGATCGGCGCTATCTCTACGAGTACGCCTACGGGACCGCGTCCGAACCGACGGCCCCGTCGGCCTCGTCGTTCGCGCTGGCGGTCTCGCCCAACCCGTCGTCCGGGCCGATCGTCGCCCGGCTCTCGGCCGACGCGAGCGCCGAGGCGCGCGTGGTCGTGTTCGACGCGCTCGGCCGGCAGGTCCGCGTCGCGCACGAGGGCCCGGTCGCGGCCGGCGAGCTCGCGCTCCCGATCGACCTCTCCGGCCTGCCTGCGGGCGTCTACGTCGTCCGCGCGACGGTGGGCGACGCCGTCGTGAGCCGGGCCGTGACGGTCGCCCGCTAAACGTCCGCTCTGCCCGTCTCGGCCCCGAGGCGGGCGGGGTCGGCTATCCCGCGGCCTTCGCGGCGACCGACCGATCCATCTCGCCGACGAGCGCGCGGAGCTCGGCCTTGTAGGCGTCGAGCGAGGCCGCGAGCGCGTCGTCGGCGGTGGCGAGGATCTGGACGGCCAGGAGCCCGGCGTTCTTGGCCTGCCCGATGGCGACCGTCGCGACGGGCACGCCGCCCGGCATCTGGACGATCGACAGCAGCGAGTCCATCCCGTCGAGCGCGCGCGTCTGGACGGGCACGCCGATGACCGGGAGCGTGGTCGAGGCGGCGATCATGCCGGGGAGGTGGGCCGCGCCGCCGGCGCCGGCCACGATCACCCGGAGCCCGCGCTCGCGCGCCGTCCGCGCGTAGTCGGCCATGGCGTCGGGCGTGCGG
>JAAXJP010000221.1 GCA_012269805.1 Rubrivirga sp. | reverse complement strand
CGTACACGCGCGTGGCGGTCGGGCGCGCCGCCTACCTGGGCATCACCCCCACCCGCACCCCCGGGGGGCGGGGCCAACTCCGCGACGACGGCCGCCGCGCCTTCCCAGGGAACGGTTCTCCGCGTGACGAGGAAGTCGCCCGGCTCAAGCGCGAGCTGAAGCAGGTCCGAGGAGGTGGCCATCATAAGAAGCCGTCGGTTGGGCCGGGGGTCGCCCCAGGGGGTCAGATCAAGTACCGCCGGGTCGACACCTACGACCACGCCGTCCCGTTCGCGGCGGGGACGATCGAGAGCCACGGCGTCCTTGACGTCCAGGCCAGCTACGACGTCCCGACGTTCGGCGTGACGCTGCTGGCCGGCGGCACGAACCTGACCAACGCCGACAACCTCTCGGCCTAGGGCGCGGCCCCGATGGGGCCCATCCTCTACTCCGGCCTCCTCTACAACCCATAGCCGCCGCCTTCCCCGCCTCGGCGCCGAGGCGGGGGGAGCCGGTCGAGGACAGCCCCCGCGGCGGTGGAGGAGGAGCCTAATGAGCCCCCCCCGCTCCGACCAGCGCTGCCTCGTCGGGCGGGCGGAGGGAACCGGACCCCACGGGTCCCGCAGACGTACTCGGGGCGAGGGCTCTCGCTCCCGTTGCACTTCTCCCTATCCCATCATGGCCCCTCCACGCAAATCAACCGCCTCCACTGACGCCCCAAAGGACGAGGCCACGCCGGTCGAGTCCAAGACGTCGAAGCGAGCCTCGACGAAGGCCGCCGGGTCGACCAAGAAGTCCACGGCCAAGAAGGCTCCCGCGAAGTCGAGGGCCAAGAAGGCCGCTGGCTCGACGGATTCGAAGGCCACGAAGTCGACGGCGAAGAAGACGACGGCCAAGAAGTCGACCGCGAGGAAGACGACGGCCAAGAAGTCGACGGCGAAGGCCGACTCCGAGCTGTCGACCGAGGAGCGCATCTCCAAGCGGGCCTACGAGCTGTTCGAGGCCCGCGGTGGCAAGCACGGCTACCACCACGAGGACTGGCTCCAGGCCGAGAAGGAGGTCAAGGGTCGGTCCTAACCCTCGCCGCCTCAAGGCCCAACGCGACCGGGGCGCCGTCCGTAGCGGCCGGCGCCCCGGGTTCCGTTTGCCCAGACGCCACGTCGGCGGTCAGCCCGCGGGTGGGCCGTCGACCACGCGCTGGTAGAACGCGAGCGTCTGCCGCGCGACGGCCGCCCACGAGAAGTGGTCGACCACGCGCTTGCGCCCGGCCCGGCCCATGGCGCGCTGGCGGTCCGAGTCGGCGAGCATGGCGGCGGTCGCCTCGGCGAGGTCCTGGGCGAAGCGATCGGGATCGGCCGGTTCGACGCCGCCCTCGACCGTCTCGATGGGCACGAGCGTGCCCGTCTCGCCCTCGACCACGATGCCGGGGATGCCGCCGACGGCGCTCGCCACGACGGGCGTCTCGCACGCCATCGCCTCCAGGTTGATGATCCCGAACGGCTCGTAAACCGACGGGCACACGAACACGGCGGCGTGGCTGTAGAGCGCGATTGCCGTCTCGCGTGGCAGCATCTCCTCGATCCACACGATCGGGCCCGACGCCTCGGCGCGGGCGGCCTCGACCGCGTCTCGCATCTCGGCCGCGATCTCGGCCGTGTCGGGCGCGCCGGCGGCCAGCACCACCTGCGTGTCGGGCGGGAGGCGCGGGAGCGCGCGGACGAGGTGGACGATCCCCTTCTGGCGCGTGATCCGCCCGACGAACAGGACGAACGGCCGGTCGGGGTCGACCCCGTGCTGGCGGAGGAGGTCGGGCCGGTCGACGGGCCGGTACTCGTCGGGGTCGATCCCGTTGGAGATGACCTCGACGCGCCCCGGGTCGACGCCGTAGAGACCGACGACGTCGTCCTTCATGGCGTCGGAGACGGCGACGATGCCGTCGGCCGAGCGGTAGGCCGTCCGCTCGATCCACGTCGTCGCGTCGTAGGCCGTCCCGAGCTGCTCGCGCTTCCAGGGGCGGTGCGGCTCCAGCGAGTGCGTCGTGAGGACGAGCCGCGCGCCGGCCAGCTTGGCGGCGAGGCACCCCGCGAGGTGGCTGTACCACGTGTGCCCGTGGACGACCTCAGCGCCCTCGGGCACGCGCCCGGCCATGACGAGGTCGCGACCGAGCGTGTCGAGCAGCTTCGCGTGGCGCGGGTCCTGCGCCGCGATCTGCGCCGGCGGCTCGACCCCGTGGACGGTCAGGTTGCCCGCCTCGACGCGCTGGTCGCCGAAGGCGATCACGTCGACCCGGTGCGTGCGGTCGTCGAGGCGGGCGAGCTCGCGCGTGAGGTACTCGATGTGGACGCCCGCGCCGCCGTAGATGTGGGGCGGGTACTCGTTCGTGAGCTGGACGATGTGCATGGGCTAGGCCTTCCGGCTGGCGGACGCCTTCGCGCCCTTCGGGGTCTTGCGGGTCACCTTTCTGGCGGAGGTCACGCGCGTCGTCGCTCCCGTCGCCTCCGGATCGTTCTTAAGCTCGAGCACGAGGGCCGCCAACGGGGGCAGCGTGAGGACGAGCGACGCCGGGCGCCCGTGGTACGGCACCGGCGTCGTCTCGACCTCGCCGCGGTTGCCGACGCCGCTCCCGCCGTACGTCTCGGCGTCCGAGTTCAGCCGCTCCGTCCACACGCCGTCGCGGGGCACACCCACGCGGTAGTTGTCGCGGACGACCGGCGTGGCGTTGATGACGAACAGGAGCGACCGCCCGTCCTCCCCCTTTCGGAGGTAGCTCACGACGCTGTTGTCGCGGTCGCCGAAGTCGATCCACTCGAACCCGGCGGGCGTGTCGTCGTGGAGCGCGGGGTGCTCGCGGTAGAGCGAGAACACGTCCTGCGTCCACCGCTGGACGCCGGCGTGGAGGCCGCCCCTGGCTGAGTGCCAGTCGAGCGGGTGGTCGTGCGTCCACTCGCCGCGCTGACCGAACTCCTGGCCCATGAAGAGGAGCTTCTTGCCCGGGTGCCCGACCATGTGGCCGTAGAGCAGCCGGAGGTTGGCCGCCTTCTGCCAGTCGTCGCCGGGCATCTTCCCCCAAAGCGAGCCCTTCCCATGCACCACCTCGTCGTGTGAGAGCGGGAGGCAGAAGTGCTCCGAGAACGCGTAGTGGAGCGGGAAGGTGAGGTCGTTGTGGTGGTACTTCCGGTGGACGGGGTCCTCACTGAAGAACGTGAGCGTGTCGTGCATCCAGCCCATGTTCCACTTGTAGAGGAACCCGAGGCCGCCGTTGTAGACCGGCTGCGAGACGCCCGGCCACGCCGTCGACTCCTCGGCGATCATGAGCACCTCGGGGTGGGCCGCGTAGGCCTCCGTGTTGAGCCGCTGGAGGAAGTCGATCGCGTGGAGGTTCTCGCGCCCGCCGTGTTCGTTCGGGGTGTACTCGTCGCGGCTGTAGTCGAGGTAGAGCATCGAGGCCACGGCGTCGACGCGGATGCCGTCGACGTGGTACGTGTCGAGCCAGAACCGCGCTGAGGACAAGAGGAAGTTCTGGACGCCCGGCTTGCCGTAGTCGAACACGTAGGTCCCCCAGTCGGGGTGCGTCCGCATCCGCTCGTCGTGGGGCTCATAGAGGGGCGTCCCGTCGAAGTGACCGAGCCCCTGCGGGTCCGTCGCGAAGTGGGCCGGCGCCCAGTCGAGGATCACGCCGATGCCGCGTTGGTGGAGCGTGTCGACCAAGAACATGAAGTCCTCCGGCGAGCCGTAGCGGAACGTCGGGGCGAAGTAGCCGAGCGTCTGGTAGCCCCACGAGCCGTAGTAGGCGTGCTCCATCACCGGGAGCAGCTCGACGTGCGTGAACCCGAGCGCCTCGACGTGGTCGGCCAGCGGCTCGGCGATCTCGCGGTACGACAAGCTCTCGCCGTGCCCCTTGTGCCGCCACGACCCGAGGTGGACCTCGTAGATCGAGACGGGCTCTTTGAACGACCCCGGCCCCTTCCGGCGGCCCATCCAGCCGCCGTCGCCCCAGTCGTAGCTCAGGTCCGTGACGACGCTCGCCAGGCCCTCCACCGTGCTGCCGCCCTCGGCCGGCGGCTCGATCTGGAAGGCGTAGGGGTCCGTCTTGTCGAAGGCCCCGCCGCCGTGCTGAATCCGGTACTTGTAGCGCGCGCCCGGCGCGGCGTCGGCCACGAGCCCGCTCCACAGCCCCTCGCCCGCGCGCTCGAGCGGGTCCGCGTCCGGGCTCCAGCCGTTGAAGTCGCCCACGACGGCGACGCCGTCAGCGTGGGGGGCCCAGACGGTGAACCGGGTGCCGCCCGCCTCGGAGTGGGCGCCGAGGTGGGTGTAGCTGTCGGTGAACTGGCCGTCGCGCCAGCGTTGGAGGGCGGTCTTGTCGAGCGTGGGCATGCAGAGAGGGGCAGAGGTCAGAGAGGAGGAGGCGCAGCGCTAGGCGGGCGCGGGCTCGCCCGCCTCGGCCGGCTCGCGGAGGAGGTCGACGAGGCCGCGGAGCGGGATCCAGGCCCAGTCGGGCCGGCTGCCGAGCTCGTAACGGACCTCGTAGAGGGCCTTGTCGAGGAGGTAGGCCCAGAGGAACGGGCGGCGGACGCCGCGCGGGAGGAGGAAGTCGGCGTCCTCGGCCGTGCGGAGGTAGGCGTCGAGGAACGAGGCCTCGCAGGCACGGAGGAGCGCCGCGGCCCACTGCGCGAGGTCGCCGCTCTCGTCGTCGAAGTCGGCGAGGGGGGCGTAGACGGCGTAGGCGAACGAGCGGAGCATGCCGGCCACGTCGCGGAGCGCGTAGTCGCGCTGGCGCCGCTCCTCGGCCGGGCGGGCCGGCTCGCCCTCGAAGTCGAGGAGGTAGAGCTCGCCGCCGGCCACGAGCGTCTGCCCGAGGTGGTAATCGCCGTGGACGCGGATCGTCTGGCGGACGGCGTCCGTGCCGGCGAGCACGTCGAGGCGGGCGAGGGCGGCGTCCCAGTCGGCGTCGGTCAGCTCGCTCCCGACGCCGTCGGCGCCTTGGAGCATGGCGCGCGTCTCGTCGGCCTCGCGTCGGACGCGGGTGACGAGCGTGTCCGTGTCGTCGGGCGCCCCGGGCTCGGGGCGGAGGGCCGGGGCCTCGGCTTCGGCGAGCGCGAGGTGCATCTCGGCCGTCCGCACGCCGAGCGTGCGCGTGAGTTCGAGGAGCGCCGGGGCGAGATCCTCGAACCACCCCGGCACCTCCCCCGCACCGACGGGCGCGACGTCGTCGGGCGGGGCGAGGTCCTCGACGCGGTCGTAGAACTGGTCGACCCGCTCGACGGCGTACGACCACCCGTCGCGCTCGACCTCGACGAGCGCCTCCTGGATGATGCCGGTGGCGTAGACGTCGTCGCCGTGCCGGAAGGCGGCCGTGCCGAGGAGGTTGGGCGCGAACCGGAAGCCCGCCTCGGTGAGTTGGCCGAGCAACTCGACCTCCGGGTTGGGGCCAACGTCGAGGCGGCGGTACAGCTTGAGGAAGTACGTCTCCCCGTCTTCCGCCGTCACGAGCGCGGCCGAGTTGCTCTGCTCGCCCGTGAGCGGTGTGGCCTCGGCGGCCTTCGCGCCCCGGAGAGCCGCGACCACGTCGCCGGTGTAGAGCCCGTGGAGCGAGCGCGCCGACTTGCCCGAGCGCCACCAGTCGAACAGGGCCACCCAGGCGTCGGGCAGCGTCGTCGCGTCGATCAGGAGGGTCCGGCCCTTGGGCCCATCGATCCAGGCGACGGCTGCGTGGGGCCGGTCGTCGAGGACCCCGTCGGCTTCCTCGCGCGAGACCGTCGTGAGTGGGAAGAGGTAGCGGTCGGTCCGGTCGCCCGACTCGACGCGGAGGAGCGAGAGGTAGACGGGCCGCGGCTTCGTCTGGATGCGGACGGCGTCGACGACGTGGACGCGCCCGGCGCCGGCGGCCTTGCCCCCGAACCACCGCTGGCCCTTGAGAAAATCGGGGAGGATGGCCTCCAGCTTCTCCATCCCGCCGCCCGAGGCGAGCGTCTTGACGAGGAGGTTCTGGAGCCCCTCGGGCACGCGCAGCGTCGGGATCGGCCCGCGCTCGGCCTCGACCGGGTGCGGCGGCGGCGGCGACGCGCCGTAGGCGGCCGACGGCGGCGGCGCGGTCGCCTCGGCCTCGGGGACGAGGGCGAACCAGAAGAACTGGTACGGCGCGAGCGGCAGGTGGTACGGGCTCTCGCCGATGACCGGGAACGGCGCCCGGCTGAAGAGCTCGACCGGCGACAGCCCCTCCAGCCCGAGGTCCGGCGGCAAGAACGCCGACTGCGCGAACCGCGACAGGTTGGCGACGACGAGCACCTTCTCGTCCTCGTGCTCACGGACGAACGCGAGGACGGCCTCGTTCTCGATGGGCAGCACGCGCATCGTACCCCGGCCGAACGCCTGCGCGTAGTGCCGGCGGCTGGCCAGCATCCGCCGCGTAAAGTGGAGGAGCGAGTGGGGGTCGGCCTCGGCGTCCTCGACGTTGACGAACTCGTTCGAGTAGGACCCGCGCGAGATGGCCGGCATGAACAGCCGGTGGTGCGGCGCCCGCGAAAAGCCGCCGTTCTTGTCCGGGCTCCACTGCATCGGCGTGCGGACCCCGTTGCGGTCGCCGAGGAACGGGTCGTCGCCCATCCCGATCTCGTCGCCGTAGTAGAGGACGGGGCTCCCGGGCAGCGACAGCAACAGCGCGTTGAGCAGCTCGATCTGGCGGCGGTCGCCGCCGAGGAGCGGCGCCAGCCGGCGCCGGATCCCGACGTTGATCCGGAACCGCGGGTCCGCGGCGTACTCGTTGACCATGTAGTCCCGCTCCTCGTCGGTCACCATCTCGAGCGTGAGCTCGTCGTGGTTGCGGAGGAACGTGGCCCACTGCGTGCCCTCCGGGATGTTCTCGGTGAGCTTGAGCATCTCGACGAGCGGCCGCCGATTCTCGCGCCGCAGCGACATGTACATCCGCGGCATGATGGGGAAGTTGAACGACATCTGGACGCCCTTCCCATCGGCGAAGTAGGGGAGCGTGTCCTCGGGCCACTGGTTGGCCTCAGCGAGGAGCACCTTGCCCGGCCCGTACCGCTCCTCGATGGCCTCCCGCAGCTCGACGATGTAGTCGATCGTCTCGGGCAGGTTCTCGCAGCTCGTCCCCTCCCGCTCGAAGAGGTAGGGCACGGCGTCGAGGCGGAGCCCGTCGATCCCCATGTCGAGCCAGAAGAACATGACCTCCTTCATGGCCTCTCGGACCTCCGGGTTGTCGTAGTTGAGGTCGGGCTGGTGGCTGAAGAACCGGTGCCAGTAGTACTTCTGCGCCTTCTGGTCCCACGACCAGTTGCTCACCTCCGTATCGGTGAAGATGATCCGGACGCCCTGGTACTTGTCCGCCGTCTCGCTCCAGACGTACCAGTCGTGCTTGTCCGAGTTCGGGTCGCGGGCCTCCTGAAACCACGGGTGCTGGTCCGAGGTGTGGTTCAGCACGAGCTCCGTGATGACGCGCATCCCGCGCGCGTGGGCCTCGTCGAGGAACGCCTTGAAGTCGTCGAGGCCGCCGTGGACGGGGAGGACCTTGTAGTAGTCAGCCGTGTCGTAGCCGTCGTCGCGGAGCGGGCTCTCCAGAAACGGGAGGAGCCACAGCGTGTTGACGCCGAGCCGCTCGAGGTACGGGAGCTTCTGGCGGAGGCCGGCGAAGTCGCCGTAGCCGTCGTCGTTGGCGTCGAAGAAGGAGCGGACGTGGAGCTCGTAGATGACGGCGTCCTTGTACCAGAGCGGGTCCGTCAGGAAGTCGGTGGGCACGGTGGGAGGGTTGGTCGGTCGGAGTCGTAGAAACAGTCGTCGGGGAGCCCGGCCACCCCGTCCGCCTCGGCGGCTCCCCTGAGCCTGTCGAAGGGACGGGCCGAGGCGGGCGGGGCCGCGGGGGCCGCCGGCGCGGCTAGGCGAAGGTGGGGAAGTCGCGCTCGGTGTGCGTCCGGCGCTCGACGCGGAAGACGTGGGCCGGCCGCGTGTGCGGGTCGCGCTCGACGTAGCCCCCCCCGCCCTGCCAGAAGTAGCGCTCGCCGCCGAGCAGGT
>JAAXJP010000744.1:2094-8110 GCA_012269805.1 Rubrivirga sp. | reverse complement strand
TCGGTGACGGCGAGGTCCATGGGGAACGTCTCGCCGCTCTTGCGCCGGCCGACGACCTCGCGCCCGATCCCGATGATCCGCCGCCGCCCGGTCTCGTGGTAGGCCCGGAGGTAGCCCTCGTGCTCGGAGTGGTACGGCTCCGGCATCAGCACGTCGACCCGCCGCCCGACGACTTCGTGCTGGGCGTACCCGAAGGTCCGCTCGGCCGCGGGGTTGAACCGCTCGATCCGGCCCTCGGCGTCGATCGTGATGACGGCGTCGACGGTCGCCTCGAAGATGGCCGCCAGCGCGGCGCTCTCGTGCGGGTCGGCGGGGGGGCGGGCGTCGGCCATGCCGGAACGTACCGCGGCCCGGGGGCTCGGCGCGACGGGGCCGCCCACCGCGGCGCGGTCACCGAGGCGGGCGGCGTCGACGGGCGCCGTCAGTCTTCGTGGACGAGCGTGCGGAGGACCGGCCGGAGCGCCGGCTCCAGCAGGAGCCCCTCGTGCCGCATCCGGACGCGGCCCCGGCGGTCGATCACGACCGTCGTCGGGAGGACCGGCGCGGCGAGCGGTGGCCCCGCCCGGTTCGGCCCGACGAGCACGCGGTACGGCACGCCGTGCCGCTCGACGAACGCTCGGACCGCCTCGACGTCCTCGTCGACCGACACGCCGAAAAAGCGGACGTCGCCCTCGAACTCCTCGGCGAGGTCCACGAACCCCGGCGTCTCGACCACGCACGGCGGGCACCACGTGGCCCACACGTTGACGACGACGACCTCGCCGGCCGCGTCGTCGAGGCGGGCGGTGCCGCCGTCGATCGCGGCGTACTCGAGCGCCGGCGCCGGCCCGAGGTCGGGCAGGTCGTAGTCCGGCACGTACCGGCGGACGACCGCGATGACGAGCGCCGCCATCGCGGCCCAGTACGCCACGGCCCGCGCGCGACGGACGGGCGCGGAGCGCCACCACGCGCGCCAGCCGGCTCTGGGCCGCTCCGCCTCGGACGGGGGCTCGCTCATCGGCGGCGCCGAGACCCCGGCTCGGTCGACGCTCCCGAGGAGGGCTGGACGTCGTGGGCCGAGGGGATCAACACGGTGGGTGGGGACGAGGTGCGGACGTGCGGCGGACTACGGCACGTTGGCGCTCAGCCACTGACGGAGTTGCGGCTCGGGGAGCGCGCCCGTGAACTCGGCCGCGACGGCGCCGTCGACGAACAGCTTGACGGCCGGGATCCCGCGGACGCCGAACCGCTGCGCGAGGGCCGGGTGCGCGTCGGTGTTGATCTTGACGAGCCGCCACGCGCCGCCCGACTCCTTCGCCAGCTTCTCGATCGTCGGGCCGAGCACGCGGCACGGGCCGCACCACGGTGCCCAGAAGTCGACGAGGACGGGCTTCTCGTGGCTCTTGTCGAGCACCTCGGTCTGGAACTTGTCGGCCATGGGTACGAGCGGGGCGGTGCCGGTCGGGGACGCCCCGGGAGCGCTCGGGATCCGCGCGAGCCCGGCCCTGTCCGCCTCGGCGCCGGCCCTGTCCAGCTCGGCGCCGAGGCGGAGCGGATGGCGCGCGCGGCCGTAGGAGAGGGCCGCCCCGCCCGACTCGTCCGCTCGTCGTCCATGCGCCCGACCACCGCCGCCCGCCTCAGCGTCGTCGTCGGGCTCGCCGTGCTCGCGCTGAAGGGCCTGGCCTACTGGCTGACCGGCTCGATCTCGCTCTACTCCGACGCGCTCGAGTCGGTCGTCAACGTGGCGGCGGCGGGCGTGGCGCTCGTGGCGGTGCGGGTCGCGGCCCGCCCCCCCGACGAGAACCACCCGTACGGCCACACGAAGGCCGAGTACCTCGCGGCCGTCCTCGAGGGCGCGCTCATCGTGTGGGCCGCCGTCGAGATCGTGCGCGCGGCGTGGGGCCGCTTCGAGGCGCCGGTCGCCCTGGAGGGCCTCGGCGTCGGGCTGGCCGTGTCGGTCGCGGCGACGGTCCTCAACGGGGCCTGGGCCGCCCTCCTCGTCCGGGCCGGCCGCCAGCACCGCTCGCCCGCCCTCGTCGCCGACGCCCGGCACCTCTGGGCCGACGTCGTGACGACGGTGGGCGTCCTCGCGGGCATCGGGCTGGCGGCGGCGACGGGGTGGTGGGTCCTCGACCCGCTCTTGGCCATCGCGGTCGCCGTGAACGTCGTCGTGGTCGGCGTCCGGCTCCTGCGCGAGTCCGTCGCCGGGCTGATGGACGAGGCCGTGCCGCCGGACGAGATGGACGCCATCCACGAGGCGATCCGGGCCACCATGGGCGGGGCCCTCGAGGTCCACGCGCTCCGGGCGCGCCACGCCGGGCGGCACACGTTCGTCGAGTTCCACCTCGTCGTGCCCGGCACGTCGACGGTCGCCGAGTCGCACGCGCTCTGCGACCGGCTGGAGGCGGCGGTCCACGCGGCCGTGCCGGAGTCGAGCGTGACGATCCACGTCGAGCCCGAGCACAAGGGGAAGGGGCACGGCGGCGTGGTGGCCCTCGGCTCCGACGTGCCGCACACGTTCACCTGACCCCGCCCACCCCGGAGGCTCGGCCGACGGAGTGGCCGAGGCGGTTAGGCGGTGGGCTGCCGGCCGCTGCCCTCGCCCTGGACCCACGCCACGGCGTGCTTGATGAGCTCGGTCCCGTTCGCGATCCCCAGCTTCGCCTTGAGCCGCGAGCGGTAGCTCTCGACGGTCTTGACGGAGAGGTGGAGCCGCTCCGAGATCTCCCGCGTCGGGATCCCGCGGCCCGTCATCTCGAACACCTCGAGCTCGCGGTCGCTCAAGACTTCGAGCGGCGTCTGCGTCGCGTCCTTGACGCCGGCCGCGGCCCCGAACAGCATCCGGTCCTTGAGCGCCTCCGAGAGGTGGATGCCGCCCCGGAGAACGCGGCGGATGGCCGACACGATCTGGTCGCCGGCCGCCAGTTTCGAGACGTAGCCCCGGGCTCCCGCGCGGATCGCCCGCTCGGCGTAGAGGTCTTCGTCGTGGCGCGAGACGACGAGGACGGGTAGGTCAGGCCGGAGCGTGAGGAGGTTCTTCATGAGCTCCAGCCCGTTGGCGCCCGGCAGCGAGATGTCGGTGATGACGAGGTCCGGCGCGGCCTCGGCGAAGAGCGCGAGGGCCTCGTCGGCGTCGCCGGCCTGGGCGACGACCTGGAAGTCGGCCTCGGCCTCGATCGTCATGGCGATGCCCTGGCGGAGCAGCGGGTGGTCGTCGACGAGGAGGATGCGGGTCATGACGAGGGAGAGGGGTGGAAGCCCGAGCTGCGGAGGGGGACGGCGCAGGTGACGACGGTCCCGCCCTCGGCGCCGGGGCGGATCTCGAGGGTGCCCCCCGCGAGGTGGGCGCGGTAGTGCATGATGCGGAGGCCCATCCCGCGCTGGTCGGCCGGCCGGGCCGGCGCGCTCACGTCGCGGTCGGCGCCCTCGGCCGTCTGGCCGTCGAGGCCGGCCGGCTCGATCCCGACGCCGTCGTCCTCGATCCGGAGGCGGAGCCGGTCGGCCCCGCGGACGAGGACGACGCGGACGAGGTCGGCGCGGCCGTGCTGGATGGCGTTCGAGACGGCCTCCTGCGCGATCCAGAACAGGTTGGTGGCCGCGTCGGCGTGGAGGGCCGAGGCCTCGGCCGGGCCCGAGCCCGTCGTCTCGGCGTGGACGGCCGTGCCGTAGAGCGCCGTGGCGCGGTCGGCGAGGCGGGCGAGCGCCGTCTCGAGCCCGTTCTGCTCCAGCTCGACCGGCACGAGCGACCGTGCCAGCCCGCGCGCGTGGGCGTCGGCCTCGTCGAGGAGCGCCCCGAGGCGGCCGGCCTCGGCGGCCCGCTCGGACCCCGCGCGCTCCAGCGCCTTGACGTGGTTGCGCAGGAACAGCCCGATGGCCGTCAGTTCCTGGCCGAGCCCGTCGTGGAGGTCCTGCCCGATCCGCCGCCGCTCGGCCTCGGCGATCCGGAGCACCTCGCGCTCGAGAACGCGCCGCTCCGAGATGTCGCGGATGATGCCGGTGAAGACCGGGACCCCGTCCGGCAGCTCGACGTGGCTCACGGCGAGGTCCATCGGGAACGTCTCTCCCGAGCTCCGCCGCCCGACGACCTCGCGGCCGATCCCGATGATCCGCCCGACGCCGGTCTGGTGGTAGGCCTCGAGGTAGCCGTCGTGCTCCGACCGGTACGGCTCGGGCATCAGCACCGACACGTTACGGCCCACGACGTCGGCGGCGGCGTACCCGAAGATCCGTTCGGCCCCGGCGTTGAAGCTCTCGATCCGCCCGCGCGCGTCGATCGTCACGACGCCGTCGACGGTCGTGCCGAGGACGGCGAGCGCGCGGGCCTGGCTTTCTTCGAGCGCCCGCCGCTGGGCGTCGAGCGCCAGCCGGGCGTGGATCGCGCTCGCGGCGGCGTGGAGGAACGCCCGGACGTGCTCGCGCTCGCCGGTCGCCCCGACGGCGACGAGGAGGGCGAACGGCCGGTCGTCCGACCCGACGCGGACCGCGACCGCGTCGCCAGCGTCGGCGAGGGGCTCCGGCAGCGGGTCGAGGTGGACGCAGGCGGGCGTCCGGAGCGCGTCGGCGAGGAGCCCCTCGACGGGGAGCTCGGTGGGGAGGCCGTCCCAGCGCGCGACCGCCTCGGCCCGGAGCCAACGGTCGTCGTCGACGAGCGCGAGCAGGGCGGCCGACACGTCGAGCGCCTCAGCGACGATCGTCGCCTCGGTCCGGCCCGTCACGTCGACGCCGCCGAAGGCCGCCTGCGTCAGCTCGCGGAGGGCGAGCTCGGCGACGGCGGCCCTGAGGTCGGGCGGCAGCGACGCGGCGGCGTCGGGGGCAGAGCGGCGGGACAGGGTCATGCGGGCACGGCCCCGGCCGCCGGGCTGTGTCGACCTGACGGTTCGGGCGACCGCTCGGCGAGGACGAGCCGCTCCCGGGTGCCGTCGGCGCGGACGACCTCGAGGACCCAGGGGCCGGGGGCGCCGGCGTCGCGGGCGGCGTCGGGGGCCCACGCCCCCGCCTCGGCGCGGACGGCGAACGGCCGGAGCGCGTGGTGCCCGCCGCCCTCGACGAGCACCTCGACCGCGTCGTCGTGCGGGTCGAACGTGATCCCGACGAGCGGGGCGGCATCGTAGACCGCGCCCTCGGCCTCTGGCGAGACGACCGCCAGCGAGACGGCGTGTGGCGTGGCGGCGGCCCGCTCCGAGAGCGCGTCGAACAGCTCGGCCCAGGCCTCTCGCGGGACGGGGCGGAGGTTGGCCTCCGCCCCGGTCGGCAGCGTCCGGGCACCGATTCGCAAGGTGAGGACCGGGCACGGCGCGTGGCGAACCACGCCCTCCGCCACGCTCCCCAGCAGCCACCGGCTGAGACCGCGGCGGCCGTGGCTGGCCTGGACCACGAGGCCGGCCCCGTGCTCACGGGCCGCCTCGACGACCTCCGCGGCCGGCGTCCCGACACGCGCGTCGATCGTGACCGGGACGCGCTCGGCGGCCGTCGCGGTCCAGCGCCCGAGCGTGGCCTCGACGCGGTCGATCAGTTCGCCCGGCTCGACCGGCGGGAGCGTCACGGTGTAGGGCAGCGGCAACGTGCTCGCCTCGATGGCGTGAACGGCCACGAGCGGGACGCCGGCGTCTTCCGCCAGCGCGCCGGCCGTCTCCAGCACGAGGTCCGACGCCGAATCGAACGCGAGCGGGGCCAGCACGGGCCCCTCCCCGTGCGGCGCCGCGTCGGGGCCGACGGTGAGGACGGGGCAGGGGGCTTGCCGGAGCACGCGTTCGGCCGTCGAGCCCAGCGTGAGCCGGTCGAGGCCCGTTCGCCCGTGTGTGCCCATCACGATGAGGTCGGCGGCGGCTTCCTCGGCGTAGAGGACGATGGCGTCGCCCGCGGTCGGGAACCGGCGGTGGACCTCCAGGACGCCCGCCTCGGTCCGTTGGGCGGGCCGGGGGATCGGGTCGAACCGGAGGTCGGCAGCGGGCGGGATGACCTCGACGCGCAGAACGTGGAGCGTGGCGCCCCAGCGGCGGGCGAGGCGCTCGGCGAGCGGCCGGGCCGCCTCGGCGCG
>JAAXJP010000744.1:0-2084 GCA_012269805.1 Rubrivirga sp. | reverse complement strand
CGGCCAGCCGTCGGGGGGGAAGAGGACGGTCTGGAGAGACAGCATGGTCGGGGGGGTCAGGAAACCAGCGCCAGCGAGGGCGCGACGCGGCCGAGCCGGTGCGGCTGGCGGAGCGTGAGGACGGGGCACGGCGACCGACGGAGGGCGGCCTCGGCGACGCTCCCGATGAGCGCGTGCGCCAAGCCCGTCCGGCCGTGTGTGCCGAGGACGAGGGCTCCGGCGCCGCGCTCGGCGGCGAGCGCTGTGACTACACGCGACGGCTCGCCGAGGCCGACGTGGAGCGCCGTCGGCGTGGCGTCCGGGAGGGTGTCTGCGAACCGCTCCAGCCGGTCCCGGATCGCCTCGCCCTGCGCCGGGTCGTAGTCGACGAGCGACAGGATGTTGGGCGCAAGGCCCGGGTACGGCCCGGTATCCCGGACGACGTGGACCAGCTCGAGCTCGGCCCCGAACAGGGCGGCGAGGCGGCCGCCCGCGGCGATGGCCGCCCGGCTCCGGTCGCTAAAGTCGACGGCGACGAGGACCGCCGCCTCGGGCGACGGCTCGGTGGCCCCAGGCGTGCGGGGGACCGTCAGGACCGGGCACGGGGCCGCGGCCACGCAGGCCTCGGCGACGCTCCCGAGGAGCAGCCGGGCCACGCCCGTCCGCCCGTGCGTGCCGATCACGAGGAGGTCGGCGTCGACTTCGGCGGCGTAGCGCGTGATGGCGGCCACGGCCTTGACGTCGCGGGCCACGGCAATCGTGGCGCCGGAGACGCCGGCGTCGCGGACGGCACGCTCGAGGCGGAGGCGGAGCGTCCCCCCCGACGTGCCCGACGGTGGTGCGCCGTCGCCCGACGACTGGAAGAGGACGTCGGCATGGACGACGTGGAGGGCGGCCCCAGCGCGGCGCGCGAGGTCGGCGCCGCGCGCGAGCGCGGCCTCGGAGCCGGCCGAGAAGTCAACGGCGGCGACGACGGTTCGGAGTGCGGTCATGGCAGGACGCCTCACGGCGTGGGTGGGGGGCGGGCGCGGCCCAGGTCGATGACAGTGAGTTCAGTCGGTGGGGAGGATCCGGCGGTCGCGTACGGCGCGTTGCCAGATGCGCCCGCGGGGCCGGGGCGTGCGTCCCCTGCCCGCCGTGCGGGGGCGGCCCCTACAGCCCGCCCGGTGTAGGGGATGGCCCGGCACGGGCACCCGAGGCCCGCCCGGCGAGCGCCCCCTCGGCCCCGCTTACGGAACGGATCGCGCGCTCGCTGGCAGAGGGGAGGCCCGGGGTGGGGTTGCTTGGAGCCATCCGATCCACCCGCCCCCACCCCCATGACCGCTCGTTCTTCCTTCACCGCGCTCGCCCTCGTCGCGCTGGTCGGCCTCGCTGGCTGGAGCGTGATGCCTCGCTACAGCTTCACGTCCGGCAGCCGCGTCTGGGTCGAGGGCACGTCCACCCTCCCCGCCTGGGAGTGCGACGCGCCCGTCCCGTCGGCCCTCGCCGCGGCCGTCGCCGGCGACGCCATCACGGGCATCAGCGCCCTCACCGTCTCCGCAGCCCCCAGCAGCATGGAGTGCGGGAACGGGACGATGAACGGGAAGCTCCGCGACGCGCTCGGCGCCGCCCCGATCCGGTTCACGCTCTCGAACGCCCGCGTCGGGCAGCCCAACAACGGCCGGTTCCTCGTCGAGGCCACAGGCCGGCTCACGATCCACGGCACCACGCGGACGCAGACCGTCCGCGCCAACGGCCGCGTCCTCAACAACGGGCGGTTCCAGTTCACCGGTGAGGTGCCCGTGACCATGAGCCAGTTCGGCGTCGACCCGCCGCGCGCGATGGCCGGCGCGCTGCGCACCGGCGACCGCGTGACCGTCAAGTTCGACGTCACGGCCGCCCGCTAGGCCCGCCTCGGGCACGCCCTCGAGCCCCCCGCCGCCATGCGCCGCCCCGCCGCCATGCGCCGCCTCGCCGCCATGCGCCGCCTCGCCGCCATGCGCCGCCTCGCCGCCGCCCTCACGCTGGTCGCCCTCGTCGGGCTCGCCCCGGCCCCACCCACGCGCTACCTCGTGGCCGACGGCAGCCGGTTCTGGATCGACGGGACCGCGACGACGGGCACCTGG
>JAAXJP010000283.1:4483-8112 GCA_012269805.1 Rubrivirga sp. | reverse complement strand
ATGGACGTCCGCCCCGGCGACGTGGTCTGGTGGATGAGCGACATGGGCTGGATGATGGGTCCGTGGCTCGTGTTCGGCGCGCTCCTCAACGGGGCCACGATGGTCCTCTTCGACGGCGCCCCCGACTTCCCCGAGGCCGACCGGACGTGGGCGATCTGCGAGCGGCACGGGGTCACGCTCCTCGGCCTCTCGCCGACGCTCGTCCGCGCCCTCATGCCGCACGGTACGGGGCCGGTCGAGGCGCACGACCTGAGCGCGCTGCGGGCGGTCGGCTCGACCGGCAGCCCGTGGGACCCCGAGAGCTGGCGCTGGCTGTTTTCGACCGTCCTCGGCGGCGAAAAGCCGATCCTCAACTACTCGGGGGGGACCGAGATCTCGGGCGGCATCGTGTGCGGAAACCACGTCCAGCCGCTCAAGCCGACCGGCTTCTCCGGCCCCGTCCTCGGCATGGACGCCGACGTGGTCGACGAGGCCGGCGCGCCCGTCCGCGGCGCCGTCGGCGAGCTCGCGATCCGCCAGCCCTGGATCGGGATGACGCGGGGGTTCTGGGGCGACGGGGACGACGAGCGCTACCACGCGACGTACTGGGCGCGGACGCCCGGCCTCTGGGTCCACGGCGACTTCGCGGCGGTCGACCGGGACGGCCAGTGGTTCCTGCTCGGGCGGAGCGACGACACGATCAAGGTGGCCGGCAAGCGGCTCGGGCCGGCCGAGGTCGAGGCCGCGCTCAACGCCGCGCCGGAGGTCCTGGAGAGCGCGGCCGTCGGCGTGCCCGACGATGTGAAGGGCCAGGCCGTCGTCGCCTTCGTCCGCCTCGGCGACGGCGTGGCCGAGGCGGAGGACCTGCGCGAGAGTCTCGTCGGCCGCGTGACGGACGCGCTCGGCAAGGCGCTCCGCCCGAAGGCCGTCTACTTCGTCGACGCGCTCCCCAAGACGCGCAACGCGAAGGTCATGCGCCGCGTGATCCGGGCCGCCCACCTCGGCGGCGACCTCGGCAACGTGACGGCGCTGGAGGACGAGGCGGCCGTCGAGGCGATCCGGCAGGCGCGGTAGGCCCCGCCTCGGTCTCTCCACAACGAGACCGAGGCGGCCGGACAAAACAGAGAGGCCCGAGCCGAAGCTCGGGCCTCCCGTCGAGCCGGTGCAGAGGCTCGACACGGACTCGGCGGTCGTGCTAGACGGTCGCCGGGTCGTTGTAGTAGACGTTCTCGGCGCCGTACTCGTCGTAGCGGCTCCGGACGTAATCGCGGTCGTCGTCGCGCGGGTGGACCCCCATCACGACACCGCCCTTCTCGACGTCCTTCTTGTACTCGTGGGCCGTCTCCTCGGGGATGCCGGCCCCGACGAGCGCGCCGACGAGGCTGCCGGCCGCGCCGCCCGCGCCGGCACCGGCGAGCGCGCCCGCCAGCGGTCCGGCGATCGCGCCGAGGCCCGGGATCAGGACGGCCCCGCCGACTCCGGCGATGGCGCCGATCACGCCGCCGGCCGTCCCGCCGACGGCGGCGCCGGCGCCGGCGCCTTCCATCGCCTTCGAGCCTTCCTTGATCTCGATCTGGTCGACATCGCGGTCGTAGTAGTGCTTTTTCGTGTCCTCCGACATGATGACGTGGATGTCGTCGTCGGTGTAGCCGCGGTCGCGGAGATCGGCGTAGGCGCGGTCGGCCTGCGCGTAGTCACGGTAGGTGCCCGTCATGAGCGGGCGGTCGGAATAGTCTGCCATGGGTCAGGGATGGTGGGGGGAGAGGGGCGAGTGAGAGCGGACGAGTGACCCGGGTGTTCCTCCCCGAAATCGCTTGCGGCTCTCCCCCAGGGCGACGTACGCACATGTCCTAAGGGCGGCCGGGACGAGCGCCCACGTCGTCCCGAACCCCTCGCGTGCCAGCCGAGTACGCGCCGCCCCTCTCTCCCTTTCGCCACCTCCCATGACGACTCGCACCGCCACCGCCCACTGGTCCGGCGCCCTCTCCGATGGCTCTGGTGCCATCTCGACGGAGACCGGAACGCTCTCCGGAACCCCGTACTCCTTCGACACGCGCTTCGGGGACGAGGGCGGGAAGAGCGGCACGAACCCGGAGGAGCTCCTCGGCGCCGCCCACGCCGGCTGCTTCACGATGCAGCTCTCCCACAACCTCGCCGAGGCCGGCCACCCGCCGGAGCGCGCCGAGACCCGCGCCGAAGTGCACCTCAAGCAGGTCGAGGGCGGGTTCGAGATCCCCTCGATCCACCTCGTGCTGACCGCCGACGTGCCCGGCATCTCCGACGACGAGTTCCAGCGGATCGCGACCGACGCGAAGGAGAACTGCCCGCTCTCGAAGGTCCTCCGCGCCGCCGACATCACGCTCGACGCCACGCTCACCTCGTCGTAGTGGCCGACGCCCCCGAGGCCTGGCGGCAGCGGTTCGCCGTCCGCGCCACCGAGGTCGGGCCCGACGAGCGGGCCTCCGTCCTCACCGTCGCCGACTACTTCCAAGAGGCGGCCGGCGAGCACGCGAGGGCCGGCGGAGTCGAGACGTTCGACCTCGGCGCGTCCGTCGGGACGTGGGTCCTCCACCGGCTCCGGCTCCAGTTCAACGGCCTCCCCCACATGCGGGAGGCCGTCGAGGTCGAGACGTGGCCGAGCGGGCGCGACCGCCTCAAGGCGTACCGCGACTACCGGCTCCGGAGCGGGGCCGGCGACGTGCTGGCCGTCGGGACCAGCGCGTGGTTCGTGATCGACGTCGCGCGCCGCCGGCCGGTCCGGCTGCCGGCCGGTCTCGAACGGTTCGGGCCGGCCGAGCCGGAGGACGCGCTCTCGTTCGAGGATCCGCCCGAGGCCCCGGATCGCGTCGAGCACCGCCGCACGTTTCACGTCCGCCGCTCGGACCTCGACCGCGTCGGGCACGCCAACAACGTCCGGTTTCTCGAGTGGGCCCTCGAGGCGCTGCCGTCGGCGGCCGGGCTCCGCGAGATCGAGGTGCTGTACCAGTCCGAGGCGGTCTACGGTGACGACGTCGTGAGCGAGGCCGGGCCACTCGCCGACGACACGCGCACGCACCGGCTCGCACGGGCCGCCGACGGCCGTACGTTCGCGCTCGCACGCACCCGCTGGACGCCATGACCCGCACCCTCGCCGTCTTCGTCGTCTTCGCCGCCGTCGGCTTCGTCGCCTACCAGATGCTGACCGGTGGCGCGACCGAGCCGACCGAGGACGTCGTCGCGGCCATCGAGAGCGGCGCGACCGTCGTCGACGTCCGCACCGACGACGAGTGGGCGGGCGGGCACGTCGCTGGCGCGACCCACGCGAACGTGTTCGACGACGGCTTCGAACAGCGGATGGCGTCGCTCGACCGCACGGAGCCCGTCTACCTCTACTGCGCCTCGGGCGCTCGGAGCGGGCGGGCCGCGGCGGTCCTCGAGGGCATGGGCTTCGAGCGCGTCGTGAACGCGGGCGGGTTCAACGACCTCGTGGCGGCCGGGGCCCCCGTCGAGCGCTAGCTGCCCGCCTCGGGGGGGCCGGTCGGCGCTACTGGGCCGGACGACTTGACGCGGCGGGGCCGGACGGTGATCTTCCGGTTCACACGGACTACACACACCCGTGCCCGACACCCTCCCGCGCGTCATCGAGGTGGCGCCCCCCGGCGGCGACGGCG
>JAAXJP010000283.1:0-4473 GCA_012269805.1 Rubrivirga sp. | reverse complement strand
CCGCGGGCTGCCGCCAGTGCGAGACGCCGCTCCTCGGTGCCTATTGCCACGCCTGCGGCCAGCACGAGTCGGTCGCCGAGCGCCTCACGTTCCGCTCGCTCTGGCGCCACTTCCGCAAGCGCCGGCTGAACCTCGACCGCGGGCTCCCGCGGACGCTCCTCGACGTGGTCCTCCGGCCCGGCGCCGTCGCGCGTGCCTTCGTCGACGGCCGGCGTCAGACGTACACCCACCCGATCACGCTCCTGTTCGTGGTCTACGCCGTGTACGCGCTGATCCTCGCCCTGATCGGCGACCGGATGGACGGCATGATGATGGACCAGTTCGAGCGTCAGCTCGCCGCGCGGCCCGACACCGACGCCGAGCTGGCCGCGTTCATGGACGCCTACCTCGATGGCGTGATCGAGGCGTTCCACCTGTTCTACGCCTACGGCGCTTACTTCGCCGTCTTCGTGATCCTCCCGTTCGCGCTCGCGTGCCGGTGGCTCCTCGGCGACCGGGGCCGGAACGTGGCCGAGTGCGCGGTCTTCGGCGCCTACGTCGAGGTCGGCGTCGTCGTCCCGTCGATGCTCGTGTTCACCCCGCTGTCCGTGGCCCTCAACATCCAGTGGATCGCGATGACGGGGCTCGTCCTGTACATCGGCTACGCGGCGTGGGGCGCCCGGCACTTTTTCGACCGCCGGCCTTCGACGGCCGCCCTCTCGGCGCTCTCGATGGTCCTCGCGCTCGTCGTGTACTTCGGCGCCGTCATCGGCGGGTCGATCCTCTACGGGGTCACAGTCGCGATCCGGGCAGTGGGCTGACCGACGCCGCCCGGGTTCGCTAGTCGCCCTCCTGCCGCTGGCGGATCCCGCGCATCACGCCGACCGACAGGAGCACGAGCCCGGCGGCCATCAGGACGCCGGACAGCGGCGGGCGCCACGTGCCCATCCCCCGCCCCAGCGCCCACGTCACGACGTTCACGACGCCGAGGCCGATCCCGCCCGCGAGGAGCGTGAGTCCGAGGCGGTCGAGGCGGGTCACGGGCCGGTCCGCCTCGGCGAGTCGGTCGGGGAGGGCGTCGAGGCGGGCCTAGACATCGAGGTCGTCGACGTGGGCGGCGTTGGCCATGATGAACTCGAACCGGGCGCTCGAGTCGCGGCCCATGAGGTCCGTGATCGCGTTCTCGGTCTCGAGGAGCGAGCCCTCGGGGATCGAGACCTGGAGGAGCCGCCGCTTCTGCGGGTCGAGCGTCGTCTCGTTGAGCGTCTGCGGCATCATCTCGCCGAGCCCCTTGAACCGCTGGACCTCGATGTTGGCGCGCGGGCTCTTCTTCTTGATCCGCCGGATGATCTTCTCGCGGTCGGCCTCGTCGAGCGCCCAGTACGTCTCCTTCGCCGCGTCGACGCGGAAGAGCGGGGGCTGCGCCACGTACACGTAGCCGCCGTCGATGAGCGGCCGCATGTAGCGGTAGAGGAACGTGAGCAGGAGCGTCGCGATGTGGAGCCCGTCGGCGTCGGCGTCCATCAGGAGGATGACCTTCCCGTAGCGGAGCTTGCCGAGGTCGAGGTCCTCGCCGAGCCCGCAGCCGAGCGCGTCGACGATGTTCGAGAGCTCCTTGTTGGCGAGCACCTTCGACTTCGTGGCCTGCTCGGCGTTGAGGACCTTGCCGCGGAGCGGGAGGATGGCCTGCGTCTTCCGGTCGCGGCCCTGCTTGGCCGAGCCGCCGGCCGAGTCGCCCTCGACCACGAACAGCTCGGACTCCTCGGGGTCCGTGCTCGCGCAGTCGGCCAGCTTGCCGGGCAGGTTGAGGCGGTGGCTGACGGCGCTCTTCCGGCGGACGTTCTTGGCCGCCGCGCGGCTCGCCTGCCGGGCCTTCGCCGCCTGGATGATCCGCGCGACGATCGCCTCGGCCGTCGAGGGGTGCGCGTTGAGGTACTGCTCGAACTCGGTCCGGAACGCGCCCGACACCGCGCTCCGCGCCTCCGGGTTGTTCAGCTTCTCCTTCGTCTGCCCCTGGAACTGCGGGTCGACGTGGTACAGGTTGACGACGGCCACGAGCCCCTCGCGGATGTCGTCGGCCGTGATCTCAAGCTTTTTCTGGCCGAGGTCGTGCGTGTCGATGTAGTTCCGGATCGCCTTCGTGACGCCGTCCTTGAGGCCCTGCTCGTGCGTCCCGCCGTCGCGCGTCGGGATGCCGTTGACGAACGACGTGATGCTCTCGCGCGGGGCCTCGGTCCAGACCATGCAGAGCTCGGTCCGGAGCCCGTCCTCCAGCTCCTCCTGGCGGACCACGAACGGGTCGGGGTGGATCCGCCGCGTCTCGGCGAGCCCCACGAGGTGGTCGAGGTACTCGACGATGCCGCCCTCGTGGTGGAACTCGACGCGCTCGCCGGTCGCTTCGTTCTTGAAGACGATCTTCAGCGCCCCGTTGAGGTAGGTCTTGACCTCGAGGTTGTCCTTGATCGTGTCCGCGTCGAGGTCCGTCTTGTCGAAGATCTCCTCGTCCGGCGTGAACGTGATCGTCGTGCCCGTCCCGCGGACGTTCGAGCGGAGCTTCTTGAGCTTCGTCGTCGGGACGCCGCGGGCGTAGCGCTGCTCGTAGAGGGCCCCGTCACGCTTGACCTGGGCGACCATCTCCGACGAGAGCGCGTTGACGACGGACGACCCGACGCCGTGGAGGCCGCCGGACGTCACGTAGCTCGACCCGTCGAACTTGCCGCCGGCGTGGAGCGTGGTGAGGATCACCTGGAGCGCGGGCACCTTCTTGGTCGGGTGCTTGTCGACCGGGATCCCGCGGCCGTTGTCGCTCACGGTCACGGTCGAGCCGTCCTTGTGGAGCGTGACCTCGATCTGGGTCGCGTACCCGTTGGTCGCCTCGTCAACGGCGTTGTCGACGATCTCCCACACGAGGTGGTGGAGCCCGGCCTTGCCGGTGCCTCCGATGTACATGCCGGGGCGCTTGCGGACGGGCTCCAGGCCCTCAAGGACCTGGATGTCGGCGCCGGTGTAAGTCTTGACCTCTGCCATCTCAACGTAGGGGGGACGTTTGTGGCGCAAGGTACCGGCGACCGGTGACACCGGCGCGTCGGCACCCGGCCGACCACAGAATCTGCCCCCCCCCCAGGGGGGCCCAGACCGCCGGTCGGGCCCCACAGCCTCCCCTCCAAGGAGGGATGCGGGGCCCAGCACGCTAGCGGCGGCCTCCCGCCGCCCGCTCGACGACCCGGGCGTTGCTGACGGCGCCGCCCTGGCTGAGCGTGTACTCGATGACGTTGCCGGCCTGGTCCCGCACGCGGCGGACCGTCGACCCTGCGGGCCCGGCCGTCTCGCTCACCACGTTCGTCAGGTCCGACACCGTGCCGCCGGCCGTCTGGGACACCACGTTGCCGGCCGTGTCGAGCGTCTGGCTCGTGATCTGCCCCGTGGTCGAGAGCGTCTGGCGGACCGTTTGCCCGGCCTGGTTGACGGTCTCCGAAAGGAGGCCGCCCGGCCGCGTCACGTGGTTGAGCGTCCGGCCGACGGCGCCGTCCGGCCCCAGCGCCGTGTCGGCCACGTCGCCGACCGTCCCGACGGTCTGGTTGAGCGTGTTGCCCAGCGTCTCGATCAGCTCGGGGTTGTTCTCGAGCGTCGTCAGCGTCCGGTCGATGATGTAGGCCACGTTGTCGAGGTCGATGCGGAGGTACGCCTCCGCCTGGACCCCCTGGATCTCGAGCCGGACCTGCCCGATCTGGACGTCGGCGCCGGCCGTCAGCTGGACGAGGTTGGCCACGCGCGCGTCGAGGGAGAGCCGCGCCCGGACCTCCTCCACGTCGAGCGTGATCGACTCGACGGACAGGGACGGCACGTCGAGGTACACGTCGACGGCCTGGGTGTCGGGCATGGCTGGGCGGTCGTAGCCAGTCCGCGTCGTGATTCGGGTCTCGCGGTCCCCGGTGGTCTGGGTCCGTTGGGCGAGCGCGGCCGGCGATGCGAGGCCGAGGCAGAAGGCGAAGAGGAGCAGTCGTGTCATTGGGGGGACGGGTTGTCGGGCCGACGGGGCGGCACCAAGAGAAGGGAGTCGGCGGGGAGGATCCCACGGAGACGGGGGCTCACGGCCAGCCGGAAGCGGTACGTCACGTCGCGGTACGCCTGGCCGGAGGCCACCCGCGGCGGCAGCCCGGTCCGCTCGTCGACCCGGATCGTGTCCGTCCCGGAGAGCCGGATCCGAACCTCCCCGGCCTCGACGACCGTGAGCCGGTCGATGGCCACCCGCCCCCCAACCTCGAAGGTGGGGGTCAGCGGAGCGGGCTGGGCGCTGGCGGCGGCGCCCCAGAGGGTGCCGAACGCGAGCCAGGCGGCGGGCAAAAATGAGCGACGCATGGACATGGCGGATCGTGGCCCATCGAATGGCGCGGCCTTCGGGCCGTTCCTAGGTATCTCCCCGAGTTGCCCCCCGCCGCACCCCGGCGGGGGCCCCACCCGCTCCGCCTCGGCGGGAGACCCGGCCGCCTCGTC
>JAAXJP010000500.1 GCA_012269805.1 Rubrivirga sp. | reverse complement strand
ATCGGGCCCGCCGTGGCACAACCTTCACGCCAGATGCTCCCATCTAGCGACTCCTTCAAGCGACCGATGGTCCGCTTATTCTCTTTCAGTTGAAAAAGTCCCAATAGTCATCCGTCAGAGCGGAGAACATTGCGCGTGGCCCATCATGACCAACGTCAGGTATAATCATGACCTGATGATCAATATTTAGATCCTTCATATGTTCAGAAAAACGAATGTTGTTTGGTGTGATCAAATCCAACTCGCCAAGAATCATTCTCACTTCGACGCTTGACCTAATCGCGCTTGCGTTTTGTTCCACTAAACGCCATGGACTTTGCTCCATAAAATATCTCTGGTCGCCGCCATACACACCATCCAATGTTTCCTGTGCTCGATCACGCCCCCTGAGTGGGGCCTCATCGACATCTAGAATAGGCTGCATCGGCCCTGGATTGATCATTGATACGGCCGCAAAAAGGTCTGGGTACTTGAAACCGAACCGGGCGGCCCCGTAGCCTCCCATGCTGGCGCCTTCAAGGATCCGCCCGCCTCGCGATGCGATCGTGCGATAGGTGGAGTCGATGTGAGGCACCAATTCCTGTATGAACAAATCCTCCACTGCGACGGTGCCATCTTTCGAATTTAGCCACATTGTATCCTCTAACCCATCCGTAAATACGACCAGATGTTCAGGTATACGACCATTCCTGATCGCATTGTCGAACCGACGAGCCAGCATCGCAACGACACCCGGTGGATATCCACCTGAACCGTGCAACCAGTAAATAACCGGATAAGTCCGCTCCTCTCCACTTTGGTACGAGGGCGGAAGATAAACGTGGTACCTCACTGACTTCGGCACCAGTGAAGTCTCCATCTCTACCGTGGTTGTCAAAGAATCTATCGATCTGACCGATCGTGCATTATTAGAGGTGCCGCAAGCGGTGAGGGCGAGGAGGGGAACCAGAGCGATGACGGTCCGGATCATGTTCGAGAGGAATAAGCCGTGCCAGAGCCGCAGAACAGTTTGCCACTCAGCCGCGTGGGGCAGATGGCAGGATGGATGGACGAAGCTATGTCAGCGCGGGCGCTCGAACGAGCCGGGAACGCTCACGCCCCATGTCGGCCTGCAGTGGCGGGTTCTACGGCACCGCCTCTCTCTAGCGAACATCCAATACCCGAGTGGATGCCGATGCTCCACTAGACCTTGCTCGGACGATATACAGGCCGGGTGAGACCCCACCGAAGTCTAAAGTGACCGTCTCTCCCGCCTGGCCTTCGAGGTTCAGGACCTCCCGACCCTGCACGTCGAACACGGAGAGATGAATCCGTCTTCCTGGCTCTCCGGAGAGCCAGGCTCTCGCTCTCCCTCGGACTGGATTCGGTCCGATCGATATGGACACCGTTTCTGCCTCCGTGACGGGCTCAGAGGCGACGGGCTGGATGTCGCCGAAGGTGTCCCCCCCCACATCCGCTCCGATGAGCGTCGCCCGGACTGTGTCCCTGTGGGTGTAGCCGATGAGCCCGCCTCGGTACTCCGTCTCAATGACCTCGATCCGAGTAAACCCGATTCCCTCGGCTAGGTGAGTGCGCACGTGCGTGTCACTGTGAACGTACGGCTGGTTGGGGCCACTCGTGTAAGAGTTACGGAACGACGCCGTGGCCGTCTCGGTCACGTACACCCCAGTGCCGACCGAGACCTCTGCGCTACCGGTGGCCACAAGGTTGTTCAGGAAGGGGTAGCTCGTCGTGAGGCCGTTCCCGAAGGGGAATCCTCCGCTCGACCGGCACAACGGAGAGGATGAGTACCCCCGTAGGAATTGGTATGTCCCACGGGAGCGCTCGAACTTGCACGTCGCCTCCGATATTTCACCGTCAAGGTCGCGGCGCACGCTCCTCACCCAAACGGTGTCCGCGTCCGGAGTGGTATCGATCTCAAGTACCGTCCAGTCTACCACGGCGCGGATGGTGTCCCCGTTGGCTGTGGTTCCCTCGACGTCATAGACCCAGCGATCCCCAACCACGTATGGGAAGTATTCAGGGCCGCCGACGTCTTGGGCCAGAGCGGCAAGTGCAGACGCGACTAGCATGGAGAGGGTTTGCAGAATGCGGTGCATGTTGAGTGCCGTAGAACCCGTGATTATGCAGATGGGGGAATCACTACATCTGGTGACCCGTCACCAAATCTAGTGACTGTCTCTGGATCTGGTGACCCTCCAGCCGGACCATCCGCTCCAGCAACCCCAGCCGGCGGACGGCGCCAGCCCGCAGGCGCCACACTTTCCGCTGCCCGTCCCACGTCCCGCCGGCCCGCTTGACGCGCCGCGCCACGTCCGCCTCGCCCCACACAACGCGGACCCCGACCACCGTGTCCGGCCGGGGCCGCCACGCGCGATCGTCCACCACCAGTTCGACCGTCGTCACGCGCCGCTGGCGCTCCGTGTCGGCGCGGTAGCGGACGCACACGAGGCGGTCACCGTAGCGGTCCACGAACCGGCGCGTGCCGCGCTGGCCGGGGCGGAGGGTCTGCTCGACGCGCATGGGAACCTCAGGGGCGAACGCCGGAAGGTACAGGCCCCGACGTCCCCCACGCGCCCACCGAGGCCGCCCGCCTCGGCGCCGCGCCGGGCGGAGTCGCGCGGTCTTGACCGGCGCCCGGCCCCGCCCCGTCGGATCTTCCGGCATGCCGCCCGCCGTCTCCCTCGTCCTCCCCGCCTTCAACGAGGTCGAGAACCTCGAGGACGCCGTCGCCCAGGCCCGCGGGCCGCTCGCGGCCATCGACCCCGGCTGGGAGCTCCTCATCGTCGACGACGGCTCGACCGACGGGACCGGGCCCCTGGCCGACCGGATCGCCGCGGCCGACCCCCACGTCCGCGTCGTCCACCACGCCGAGAACCGGGGGAAGGGCGTGGCCCTCCGGAGCGGCGTCGCCGCCGCCCGCTCGCCCGTCGTCGGGTGGACCGACGCCGACCTCCCGTTCGACATGGAGGCGCTGGCGCGCGCCCACGCCCGCCTCGTCGAGACCGACGCCGACCTCGTGGCCGGCATCCGCACGAACCGCGAGCAGTACTCGCTCCGGCGGCGCGTTCTCTCGGGCGGCTACAACGCCCTCGTCCGCGCCCTCCTCGGCGTCCCGCTCGACGACGTCGGGTTCGCGCTCAAGCTCATGCGCCGGGCGACGTTCGAGCGGGCGGCGCTCCAGAGCGACGGCGGCTTTATCGACGCCGAGCTGATGGCGTGGGCCCACCGCCAGGGGCTGACGATCGAGCGGGTCGGCGTCACGTTCACGCCGCGCGTCCGGGGCACGTCCACGATGGCCGAGCCGGCGTCGGTGGCCGGCATCCTCCGCGACCTCGTGCTGTTCCGGCTGGGCCGGCTCCGGCCGCGGCGCCCGGCCCGGATCCCGCGCGAGACGCCGGCATGACCCCGCTCCGCCGCCTCGGGCCCGCCGGGTTCGTCGTCGCGGGACTGACGGCCGTCGTCTACTGGCGCGTCGGCTACGGCTACGGGACCGGCGACCACGAGGAGCTGATCCCGCAGCTGCTCCGCCTCGTCGACCCGTCGCTCTACCCGACCGACCCGTACCTCCTGGCCGAGGAGGAGGCGTTCAGCGTCCGCTTCGTGTGGCTGTGGACGCTCCGGGCGGCGAGCCTCGTGGTGCCGCCGCCGGTCGCCGTGTTTTGCTTTAGCGTCCTCGCGTGGGCCGCCGTCTGCGCCGCCGCGTTCCGGCTGGCGACGGCGCTCGTCCCCAGCCGCGCCGCCGCGACGCTCGCGGTCCTCGCCGCCATCGGCACGCTGTACTGGACGCCCGGGAGCAACGCGCTGTGGTCGGCCACCTACGCCCCCGAGTCGATCGCGTGGGCGCCCGCGCTCTGGGCCGTCGCCGTCTTTTTCGAGGACCGCTGGACGCACGCCGCCGTCCTCCTCGGCGTCACGTCGTGGATCCAGCCCCTCATGGGCCTCCAGCTCGGCCTCCTCCTCGGCCTCGTCGCCCTCTGGCGGATGGCCGACGGCGACGTTCTCGGCGCGCTCCGCCGGGCCGTCGCGTTCGGCGCCGTCGTGTTCGCCGTCGCCTCCCCGATCCTCGTCCCGACGCTCCTCACCCAGGTCGGCGCCGAGCCCGTCCCCGACGACGGCCTCTCGACGTTTTTCGTGACCGCGTGGCTGCGGCAGGCACACCACTACCTGTGGTCGGCCCAGCCCGCTGGCACCCTCGTCCGGTTCGCGGTCCTGATCGCCGCCGGCCTGGCCGGCCTCGGCGTGCTTCGCAAGCGGGCCGGCCGGGTCCGGGACGCGCCCGAGGCGAGCGGAGACGCGACCCTCCGCCCCCAGCACCTCCGGTCCGCGGTGCGGACGCTGATCGTGATCGCCGCGCTCGTGGTGGCCTACGTGATCGGGACGGAGGGCGCCGAGAGCCTGACGGTGGCCAAGATGCAGTTTTTCCGGCTGACGCTGGTCGCCAAGCTGATCCTGCTCGCGTGGGCCGCGGGCGCGGCCGCCGCCCTCCTCCCCGCGCGCTGGCGAGCGTGGGCGGAGGGCCTGTTCGACCGGCCTCGCCTCGGGTGGCCCGCTTCGCTCTTGTGTGTTGCAATAACGGCCCACTTCACGATCGCCGACGTCGGCCGGCCCGGCGACCTCTGGGGGCCGCGCGCCCACCGCGAGGCCGACGTCTACCGCGCCGAGCGCTGGATCGCCGCGCACACCCCGCGCGACGCCGTCGTCCTCGTCCCGCCCTCCACGACGACGTTCCGCGTCCACGCCCGCCGGGCCGCCGCCGTCAACTTCAAGCCGACGACGTTCCGCGACGCCGCCATGCACCGGTGGCTCGCGCGGATCCTCACCGTCGCCCCCACCGACCTGCCCGACCGGCGCGGCGGCCTCGACGCGGTCACGGCCTGGCGCGCCTCCCTCGACTCGGCCTACGCCGCCCACACGCCCGCCGAGTGGGCCGCCCTCGCCGACACCTTCGACGCCGACTACGCCCTCGTCGACCGGTCCGCTACCCCCACGCCGCCCGCGGGCGATCCGGCGTTCGCCACGGACCGCTGGGCGGTGTACCGACTCCGCCGGTGAGTCGGGGGGCAGGAGGCGGAGGGCGTCCGCCTCGGGCGCCCCGCCGAGGCGGCCGGGGCCGGCGGTATCCTCCGGCATGGACCTCTCGCTCGACATCCGGACGGCCCAGAACGTCCCGCTCGCGCTCGAGCCGGCGAGCCTCGGCCAGCGCATCCTCGCCACGCTCGCCGACGGCGTGATCATGATCGCGTGGTGGATCCTGGTGCCGGTGACGCTCTCCGCGCTCGAGATCAACCCCGGGATGGCGGTCGTCATCGTCGTCTACGTCCTGCCGCCGTTCCTCTACCACCTCGCGTTCGAGGTCTTTCTCGACGGGCGGACGCCCGGCAAGCTCCTCCTCAAGACGCAGGTCGCCCGCGTCGACGGCGCGCAGCCGACGCTCGGGCAGTACCTCCTCCGGTGGCTCCTCCGGTTCATCGACGTCACGGCGTCGAGCGGCGTCGTGGCCGTGGCCACGGTCGCGCTGACCCCGAAGTCCCAGCGTCTCGGCGACCTCGCGGCCGGCACGACGGTCGTCCGGCGCCGCCGGCGCGTGCGGCTCGAGGAGGTCCTCTACCCCCGCGCGCCCGCGGGCCACGTCGTCGAGTTCCCCGAGGCCGAGCGGCTCACCGACGCCGACGTGCGCACGCTCCGGGCCGTGCTCGTCCGCCTCCGGCTGTCGTCGCGCGACGCCCGGGCGGTCGCGCTGGCCCGCCGCGCGAAGGCCGCCGTCGAGCGCCGGCTCGGCATGGAGCCCGTGCCGATGCCGCCCGAGGCGTTCCTGAAGGCCGTCGTCCGCGACCACGTGTTTCTCCTCGACCGACTGGTGGGCGACGCGGCGGCAACGTCCCCGAGCGAGGCGGCCGAGCGCGCGAGCTGAACCCACGCCGGCGTCGGACGCCCGTCAGGCCCCCACCGCCCTGATCCCGACCACGCTCTCCCGCAGCACGTCGCCCGAGCGCGGGCCGTGGTTCATGACGAGGTCCAACAGCCCGAGGCCGGCCACGAAGCCGTCGTGCGTCTGCCGCCGCTCGCGCTCCTCGAACCGGAGGACGCGCACGTCCACCGCGTCCGGTACCGACCGCCGGTCACTCTCCGCCGACTCCGGCAGGGTGAGGAGCGTCTCGACCCCGGCCGCCTCGGCCACGGCCCCGAGGGAATCGGGCGCGCCCGGCAGATCCGACGCCCGGACGAGCTCGGCCGGCGCCTTCAGCCAGCGGGCCGCGAACCGCACCGACGCCACGGCGACGTCGGCGAGCGAGCCGGGCGTGGCGAGGACGGCGTCCCACTCGGGCGCGACGTGCTCGTAGAACGGCGCGAGCCCGTAGGCCGCCCGGAGCGCGTGGGCGTGCCGCCGCCGCCAGCCGTCGTCGACCACCGCGACCCCGGCGAGCGGCTGCCCGAGGCCGGCGTGGCGGCGCGGGACCGTCAGCCACTGGCGGCCCTGGCCCGTCCGGATGCGCGTCCGGTTGTGGCCGCCCTGGCGCGAGAACGGGAACGTGTCGGCCAGGACGAACCGGTCGGCCGCGAGCAGCAGCGCGGCGTACTCGAGGCGGGGGGCGAACTCAGGCGGGCGGACGGCCGTCACGGGGACTCAGGAGGTTCACGAGCGGAACGGGGACGATCTTAGCGCCGTCCGCGCCTCCCCACCGCCCCCCCGCGTTCCGCGCATGACCTCGCGCCGCGTTTTCCGCTTCACGTTCGGCCTGTTCGCCGCGACCATCGCGTTCGCGATCCTCGGCACGCTGTCGCTCTACATCGGCCCCGTCCGCGACTTTTTCCTGCCGTACTACGAGTCGCTCGTCGCCGCGCCGACGTGGACGTACATGGCGCTCCTCCCGGTCGTCACGCTCGCGCTCTACTGGGACGACCTCGGCGTCCGGCGCTCGCTCGGCTTCCTCGTCGCGGCCAGCGTCCTCGGCGCCGGGTCGGAACTGCTCGGGACCAACTTCGGCGTCCCGTTCGGCGAGTACTTCTACACCGACCGGCTCGGGGCCAAGATCCTCGGCGACGTCCCGTACTTCATCCCGACGAGCTGGTACGCCCTCGGCGTGTTGAGCTACGACCTCGCCGGGCGCCTCGGCGGCGGGACGGTGGCGCGGGCCCTCGGCACGGCCCTGTTCATGATCGTGTGGGACGTCTCGCTCGACCCCGCGATGAACCAGGGGGGCGGGACGTTCGTGTTCTGGGAGTACCCCGGCGGCGGGCCGTTCTACGGGATGCCGTGGGTCAACTGGGTCGGCTGGGCCGTGACGTCGGTCGCGATCGCGTTCGCGTTCGAGGGGCTGGGCGGGATGACGCCGGCGCCGAGCGCGTTCGTCGCGCGGTGGGCGCCCATCGTCTACGCCGTCAACGTGGCGTTCCCGATCGCGATCTGCCTGCTCTACGGCCTCCCGAGCGCCGGCGTGATCGGGATCGTGGCCCTCGCGCTCGCCCTCGGCCTCGTCCGCTGGCGGGCGCCGAGCCCGCGCCGGCCCGTCGCCGTGGCCTGATGGAGGTCGCGACGCCCCGGCTCCCGACGCTCGGCCCCGCGACCCGGACGGGCTTCGTGGCCCCCGAGGCGCCGCCCGAGGGCGCGTCGCGGCGCGACGAGGACCGCTACCTCCGGCGCGCCTTCCGCCACCACAGCCGGACGTTCTCGCTCGCGACGCGCCTCCTCCCCCGCCCCGAGCGGCTCCCCGTCGCCACGCTCTACCTCTACTGCCGGACCGTCGACTCGCTCGCCGACGAGCGGGCCGCCGAGATCGGCGACGCCGCCGCGCTCGCCGAGGTCGACGCCCTCGAGGCCGCGCTCGACCGGACGCTCGCCGGCCGCCCGCCCGCCGGGCGGCACGCGCTCCTGTGGCGCCGGCTCGCCGAGGTCCACGCCGCCTACGACCTCCCGGCGCTCCCGCTCCGCCAGTTGCTGGACGGCGCCCGCTGGGACCTGCGGGGCCGCGCCGTCGAGACGCGCGCCGACCTCCTCGCCTACGCCGACCTCGTGGCCGGCTCCGTGGGCGCGGCGATGCTCCCCTTCCTGGTCCGCGACGCCGCCGACCGGGCCCGCCTCGACGTGCCGGCGCGGGCCCTCGGCAACGCGATGCAG
>JAAXJP010000555.1 GCA_012269805.1 Rubrivirga sp. | reverse complement strand
CGCCAGGCCCGCTACGAGTGCTCCCTCCGCGCCGTCACCGCCGGCGACTTCGCGACGGTCGCCGAGCTCCTCGGCGGCCTCCGCGAGGCGTGGCGGGCCGGGCCGCTCGCCGCCGAGCGCGCGCCGGCCCTCGCCGCGGCCTGACCCCGCCCCCATGGCCAACCTCTCCACCATCTACAACTCGAGCTCGCTCTACGAGCAGCTCATCAGTCAGGTGATCGCCGTGGAGTCCCAGCCGAAGCTGAAGCTGCGGGCCGAGCAGACCGAGCACTCGGTCTACAAGGGCGTCCTCAGCGACTTCTCGAGCAAGGTCTCGGCCCTCGACGCCGTGCTCGACCGGCTGGCCGACCCGCTCCAGGCCCCGTTCGCCGCGCGCCGCGCGACGGCCGGCTCCGGCGCCGGGTTTACGGCCTCCGCCAGCGACGACGCGGCCGTCGGCCAGCACGACGTCCGCGTGACGCAGCTGGCCCGCGCCGACGCCCGGCTCTCGCAGCGGTTCGATGCGGCCGCCGCGGCCCCAGCCACGGGGCCGATGTCGTTCACCATCCACATCGCCCAGCCCGAGGGCGACCCCGTCGACGTCGAGGTGACGTACACGCAGACCGACGGCCAGACGCTCGGCGATGCGCTCGGCGGCATCGCGGCCGCCATCAACGACGCCGTTGCAGCGGCCGAGGCCGACGGGCGACTCGCCGAGGGGACGGGCGCCGCCGCGTCGGTCGTCCGCGAGACGTCCGACACGGCTCGGCTCTCGCTCCGCTCCGAGGCGACCGGCTACGCCAACCGGCTCACCTTTACTGATACCGACGGCCTCCTCGAGCTGCTCCAGGTCGACCGTGAGACGCAGCAGGCGGGCACGGGCGGCGGCGCCGTCCACGCGATCGGGACCGGGGTCGAGGACTCGGGTCTGAGCGCGACGTTCGTGCTCGACGGCCTCGCGATGTACCGCGACAGCAACACGGTCGACGACGCGCTCGACGGGGTCACGCTGACGCTCACGGCGCCGACCGACACGGCGGCCTCGCTCGAGGTCGGGACCGACGTGGCCGGCATCCGGAAAGAGGTCGAGGCGTTCGTCAAGGCCTACAACGGGCTCGCCACGTTCCTCACCACCAAGACGAAGGTGGACGCCGAGACCGACACGCGCGGGGTGTTCGCCAGCGACGCCGCCGTCCGCGGCCTCCGCACCGGGCTCCGCTCCGACCTCGCCCGCGCGGCCGGCAACGGCACGTTCCGCGGGCTCGCCGACCTCGGCATCACCACCGAGCGCGACGGGACGCTCACCATCGACACCGCGGCGCTCGAGGACGCCATCGCCGCTTCGCCCGACGCCGTCGGCCGCCTGTTTACCGACGACGACGGCTACGTGGCACGGCTGGCGGGCCGGATCGACGGGCTCCTCGGCACCTCCGGCACGATCGAGCAACGGAAGGAGACGGCCGACGCGCGGATCAAGCGGCTCGACACCCAGATCGAGCGGTGGGAGGCCCGGCTCTCGTTCCGCGAGGAGTCGCTCCGCGCCCAGTTCGCCCAGCTCGAGCAGATCTCGACGATCGCCCAGTCCCAGCAGTCGTCGCTCATGTCGCTGTTCTACTTCTAGCCGTGACGCCCGACACCCCCGCCCTCCACGAGGCGGCCCTCGAGGCCGGCGACCGGGTCGTGCGCGCCCTCGAGGCCGGCGACCTCGACGCCGCGGCCGACGCCCTCGCCGAGCGGGCTCGCGTCATCGAGACGTTGTCGACCGCGCCCCCCATGCGCCCGCCGACCGCCGCCGCCGTCCGCTTCCGCGACCAAGACCGCCGGCTCCGAGCGGTCCTCGCCGACCTCCGCGCGACCCTCGACGACGCCCGCGTGGGCACCGAGCGCGTCGCCGCGGCCCAAGGACGCTACACCTCCGCTCCGGCCCGGCCTCCGGTTCTCGCCACGGCCCCCCGCTGATTTTTTTTGGGTGGCGGGGTTAAGGTCGCCCGCCCGCCTTCGCTGAGTCCGGTACCTGCCCC
>JAAXJP010000462.1 GCA_012269805.1 Rubrivirga sp. | reverse complement strand
CGCGCGCGCCCGCGCACGACCTCCGGGGCGTTCAACTCCGGCGGGGAGCACGCCAACTTCTGGGGCGCGGACGAGACCGAGGAGGGCCACGCGTGTGAGCGGCTCGTCGGGGCCGGCCGTGACGACGTCGGCCGCGCACAGGGGGTCAAGGGGTGCGGGTTCAGCGTCCGGTGCGTCCGGGGCTGACGGCCACCCCGCGACGCGCGACTCACGAGCCCGCTCCATGGCCGCCCCTTGATGCCCTCCCCCCGCACGTCTCCCTGGGGGCGGCTACCGAGGGACCTCGTAGGTGACCTCGACGCTCTCCGTCGTCGGGAGGGCCTGGCAGGTGAGGGCGTACCCCCGGTCGATCTCCGACTCGGAGAGCGCCATGGACGCCCGCATTTGGACGGCCCCGCGGGTGACGCGAGCCTTGCAGGTGGAGCACACGCCGGACTCGCAGGAGTAGGGCGGGTCGTAGCCCTCGCGCCGGAGCGCGTCGAGGACGGTGTCCCCTGCGGGCACGCGGACCTCGGCACGGCGGCCGTGGAGGTGGGCGACGAGACAGGCGTCGACGGTGCCGATTGTAGGGGGCGCCTCGGTCGTCGCCGCGGGCAGGCCGTAGTGCTCGACGTGGACGAGCGGCGGGGGGACGCCGAGCCGGACGAGCTCGTCGCGGACGGCCGTGTTCATGGCCCCCGGCCCACACACGTAGTACTCCGTGGTCTGGGCGCGGGGGGGGTAGGCGTCGACGAACCGACGGAGGAGCGGGCCCTCGATCCTCCCGTGCCACGCCCCACGCCCGGGCCTCCAGAGCGAGGACCAGCCGGGCCTGCTGAACGTGTGCTGGACGCGGAGGCGGTGGGGGAAGCGGTCGCGGAGGGCGTCGAGGTCGTCGGCGAAGAGGGCGGTGCTGCGCGACCGGTTCCCGTAGAGGAGGTCGACGAAGCTGTGGCGCTCGGCGTGGAGGACGGAGCGGAGGATGGAGTAGAGGGGCGTGATGCCGCTCCCGGCCCCCACGAGCACGTACTGCCGGTACGCGGCGGGGTCGAGGTCGGGGCCGAACGACCCCGTCGGCGGCGTGGCCTCGACCGTGTCGCCGACGCGGAGGGCGTCGTTGATCGCGTTCGACGCGCGGCCCCCAGGCACGCGGCGGACGGTGATCATGGGGGGCTCGCCGAGGACGGGGCACCCGTGGAGGGAGTACGACCGCCGGACCTCCGCGCCCTCGAGGCGGAGGCGGAGGTTGAGGTGCTGGCCCGGCCGGTACCGGTAGTGCTCCCGGAGGGAGGCGGGCACCTCGAACGTGAGCGAGACGGCGTCGCCAGCGCGCCGCGTGATCTCGGCCACGCGGAGGGGGTGGTAGGCGGGGATCATCGGCGTCGGCCGAGGTCGCGGTAGGCCGTGAGCTGGGTGACGGTCCGACTCCGGGCCCTGTACGTGTAGCCCGAGAGGTCGGCCTGGAGGTCGGACTCGGAGACGACCTCGGTGGGGTACCAGGGGCCGGGGGGCAGCCGGTAGTGGACGGTGAGGTCGAGGCGGTCCACCGTGACGTTGTAGTCCGTGTCCTCGTACGGAGCGGGCCGGGAGAGCGTGAGCCGGAGCGGTCGGCCGGTCTGGGCGTCGAGCCAGGCGACGCCGGCCCAGGCGACGCCGGACACGCGGTGGGTGTAAGCGACGCGGCGGGCGGCACGGCCGTCGAGCGAGTCGGGACCGAGGTCGTCGCCCACCTCGACCTGGGCGGCGGGCGAGAAGGGGTAGGCGAGGGCGGCCTCGTCGTCTCCGAACGCGCCGAGAGCGCCCGCCTCGTCGGCGGTGTACTGGTCGGTCACGTCGCGGTCGCCCTCGAGGACCTGGGCGGGGGTCCAGGAGAGGTCGTCGCCCTCGGCGTCGAGGACGGACCGGACGGTGACGTCCTCGTCGACCTTGCCCGAGGCCCGGGTGAGGACGGTTCTGGAGGCGATCTCCCCCGGGACGAAGAGGGCGTACGGCTCGATGGCTCGTCGCGCGCGGGCCCAGAGC
>JAAXJP010000002.1 GCA_012269805.1 Rubrivirga sp. | reverse complement strand
GCCCGGGGGCGGCTACCTTCGAGGCTCCCGTGCCTCTTTTTCTCACCGCCCGATGCGTCGCCTCGTTTCCGCCGCCTTGCTCCTCGCGCTGGCCCTCCCCGCGACCGCTCAGCACTTCCCCACCGACGACCCCGTGATCCGGGCGATCTACGAGGAGGGGATGGAGCGGTCCCAGACCGAGCCGCTCGCCCACCACCTCGTCGACGTCATCGGGCCGCGGCTGGCCGGGTCGCCCGGCCTCGCGCAGGCGCAGGACTGGCTGCTGGCGACGTACGCGAGTTGGGGCGTCCCGGCCCGCAAGGAGGAGTACGGGACGTGGAACGGGTGGCAGCCCGGCGCCCTCCACGTCGAGATGACGGCGCCGCGCGTGCAGTCGCTCGTGGCCGAGATCCTGGCCTGGAGCCCCGGCACCGATGGCCCCGTCGAGGGCCCCGTCGTGCTGCCGCCGGCCGACCTCACGCCCGAGACCGCCGACGCCTGGCTCGCCACGCTCGACGGCGCGTTCGTGCTGACGGACGCGCCCGAGCCGATGTGCCGGGCGGCCCAGGAGCTCGAGGCCAACGCCCGCCCCGAAACCGTCGCGCGGATCGACTCGCTCCGTCAGGCGGCGCGGGCGGACTGGGCACAGCGCCTCTCGGCGCTCGGGTCGTCTCAGGAGCGGACGGAGCGGCTCGAGGCCGCCGGGATCGCCGGCACGCTCGGCTCGCGGTGGTCCGGCGGCTGGGGCGCCAACAAGGTGTTCTCGACGGGTAACCAGCGGGCCGTCGGGCTCGACGTGTCGTGCGAGGACTACGGCCTGCTCGCCCGGCTGGCGGCCTCCGGCCACGCCCCCCGGGTCCGCGTCGACGCCGAGGCCGAGGACCTCGGGGTGGTCCCGCAGTTCAACGTGATCGCCGAGATGCGCGGGAGCGAGCTCCCCGACGAGTACGTCCTCCTCAGCGCCCACCTCGACTCGTGGCACGCCGCGACGGGCGCGACCGACAACGCCACGGGCACGATCGTTATGCTGGAGGCCATGCGGATCCTCGCGGAGACCTACCCGACCCCGCGCCGGACGATCCTCGTCGGCCACTGGGGCGCGGAGGAGGTCGGCCTGATCGGGTCGGGCGCGTTCCGGGAGGACCACCCCGAGGTGGTCGCCGGACTCCAGGTCGGGTTCAACCAGGACAACGGGACGTGGCGGTTCGAGCGGATCGAGGGCCAGGGCTTCCTCGACACGGCTGAGCACCTGCCGACGTGGATGGCCGCCGTCCCCACCGACATCCAGGCCCAGGTGACCGTCGAGGTCCCGGGCGAGCAGAACAACCGGGGCTCCGACCACACGTCGTTCGTCTGCGCCGAGGCCCCGGTCCTCCGCCTCCAGTCGCCCTACGACGAGTACCGCCAGTACACCTGGCACACGAACCTCGACACCTACGACAAGATCGTCTTCGACGACCTCAAGCAGAACGCGACGCTCGCGGCCATGCTGGTCTACGGGGCCTCCGAGGACCCCGGGCGCGTGACGCGCGAGCTCGCCACCCTGCCCGTCGACCCGCGGACGGGCGAGCCGCGGACGTTCGGCCCGTGCCGGACGCCGATGCGCGCGGCGCCGTCGCGGTAGCCGCCAGCGGGCACCCCCCGCCGGTGGGCGTCACTCCAGTTCCAGCACCCACGCCGTCCGCGCCGGGACCGTCAGCGTCGGCCGCGTGAGGTTGACGGCGTCGCCCGTCACGACGTCTCGGCCGGAGGCGTAGCCCCCGGTCCGCTCCGCGAAGCGCCCGAGGCCGAGGGTCCGGGCCTCCGCGGCCGCGTTGAGCACGACCATCACCGTGTCGCTCTCGTCCCACCGGAAATAGACGTAGACGTCGTCGCGCGGGATGAACTGCGTGAGGCGGCCGTGGTGGACCACGCTGGCCGTCCGGCGCCAGCGCGTGAGGGCGCGGACGAACGCGAACGCCTCGGCCTCGCGGTCCGTCCGGTCCGCCTCGTCGAAGACGGCGCGCGGGTCGCCGGGGCCGCC
>JAAXJP010000210.1 GCA_012269805.1 Rubrivirga sp. | reverse complement strand
CCTACAGGTAGGGGCTGTGGATGCCGAAGGCCTCGTAGAGCGCGTGCGGAACGGGCAGGAGAATCAAGAGGAGCAGGGCGAAGGCGACCGCCCCGAGCGCCATGCGGCCCTGGCCGACGCGGCTCACGTCGTTGAGCGGGGGCACGCCCGTCGTCCCGGCGACGAGGACGATGAGCAGCGCCCACACCAGGAGCCCGCTCCACACGAAGAGCCCCAGCACGACGAGCGTCCCGAGCGCGACGACGCCCACGACGCGGGCCGCCCGGTGCCCCAGCATGGCGTGGACGAGGTGGCCCCCGTCGAGCTGGCCGACGGGGATGAGGTTGAGCGCCGTGACGAGCAGGCCCAGCCAGCCGGCGAAGGCGACGGGGTGGAGCACGAGCCGGTGCCCCTCCAGCACGGCCCCGCCGAGGGCCGCCTTGGCGAGGAAGGCGAAGAGCACCGACGAGCCCACGTCGGCCCCGCCCATCATCATGCCCGGCGCAGACGGGCCCGTCACGACGGTCGAGTCCTGGAGGCCGACGAGGAGCGCGGGGACGGCGATGGCGAGGCCCGCCAGTGGCCCCGCCACGGCCACGTCGAACATCTGCCGCCGGTCGGCCGCGAGGGACCGCATCCGGATGAAGGCCCCAAAGGTCCCGAGCGCGAACGGGATGGGGATGAAGTACGGGAGCGAGACGGCGATGCCGTGGCGCCGCGCGGTGAAATAGTGCCCGAGCTCGTGGGCGCCGAGGATGAGGAGCAGGACCAGGGCATAGGGCAGTCCCACGGCGAACCGACCGGGCTCGGCGAGGAGGTCGACGCCCCCGTGCGCCGCCCCGGCCCACGTCGTCGTCGCGAGGGTGGCGAGCAGGAGGGCGAGGTGGATCCACGCCCGGCTGGGCCGCTGGGCGGGGGCCGGGAGCGCCTCGATCGGCGCCAGCACGAGGCGGGGGCTGCCCTCGCCGGTCTCCTGCAAGAGCGGAACGAGCGCGCTGCCGTCGAAGCGGCGGCCGAGCTCGGCGTAGGCCGCGTCCGGCTCCATCAAGAGGGTGCCTTCGATGACGTAGTGGTCCTCCAGCCGGTACTGCGCCAGGGGGTAGATGACGTCGACCGTCTGGAGGATGAGGTCTTCGGGCACGCCCCGCTCTGACTCCCTCCCCTCTCGCGCCACCTCGACGGAGGCGTGCGGCTCCACCCCGGTCTCCGCCGGCTCACGCGCAACGAACAGCATGACGGCGACACACAGCGCGAGCGCCCCGAGCACGAGCCACGCGGGGACGGCCACGGCGCTCGTGAGGACGAGGGCGAGGAGCGCGAAGGGGAGCACGCACAGCACGACCATCAGGAGGGCGTGGCCGCGGGCCGGCGGGCGCTCGGAGGGATGTGGGTGCGGCATGGGGGCGGCGTCAGCGAGACGGGGCGGCGGTTGGGGCGCTCGCGGCCTGGGCGAGGTAGCGCTCCAGAAGGCGGTCCACGAGCGTGGCCGGGTCGTCGTCGTAGAGCACAGCGGCGCCGGTGGCCTTGAACAGCGTGGTCTCGAGAGCCGGGAGCACCTCCGTGATGCCGCCGGTCCCGGTCAGGACCCCGATCAGCTTCCCCTCCTCGTAGGCGATGGCGAACTCGCCGAGGGTGCCCGAGCGCCCGCCGACCACCACCACGATGTCGCTGCTGTGGATGTTGACGAGCTCGCGGCCCATGAGCCCCAGCCCGGTGTAGATGAGGACGCCGTACTCGCGGAACGGCGAGGTGAAGGTCTCGACGTGCTCGCGGAGCGACGTGGCCGGCGAGATCCCGACGACGTGGCCGCCCGCCTCGTAGGCTCCGAGGACGGTCTCGTGGGGGAGGCCGGGGCAGGCCCCGGTGAGCAGGCACACCCCCCGCTCGGCGAGGACCCGCCCGAGCGTCCGGCACTGGGCGGCCACGGCCGGGTCTTGCACCTCGGCCGCCGAGCCCATGACGCCGACGCGGACCTGCGCGCCCGTGGCGGGGTCGCGCAGCACGGCGCCGACGGGGGCGTGGGG
>JAAXJP010000304.1 GCA_012269805.1 Rubrivirga sp. | reverse complement strand
GGCGACAAGGTAGAATGGGCGAGCTCCCGCTGCGCTCCCGAGGTGGGCGGAGTCCTGTTGGAAGAATCATCGGGGCGGCCAGAAACGGAACCCCTTGCCCCTCCAGGCCCCACATCCCATTGGAATCACTACTCTTGAACACCGCTCGCCGACCCCAGGCCGTACCAGGGCGCCCCGCCCGCAGCTCCGCCCCCCATGATCTCACTCGAACAATACGCCGACCTCTGCGCCCGGATGGCCGACACCGGCGGCGACGTCGCCCAGGAGTACGGCATCGCCGCCGAGCACGGCGTGGGCAACGCCGATTGGGACGCCGCGAAGGACCACTACACGGCGCTGATGCAGGACCCAGCCGACATGGGCCAGACGGCCCTCGCGTTCATGCCGCTCTACCAGGCCGCCCAGGAGCGACTGCGCGGGGGCGGCGAGCCGTGCTCCCTCGAGGTGTATGCCCGGGTCCACTCCCAGATGGCCTACCGCAAGGGGTCAGACGGCGAGAAGATCGACTACCACCTCGTCCTCGCCGAGCATGGCTACACCCACCAGTCGTGGCTCGAGTGCGAGGGGTAATGGACGCCCCGCGTGGCCGGCTCCGCCCCGACCTACGACGCCGAACTGGCTGCTCGTTTCGCCGCGCTCGTCCAGACCGAAGCGGACCAGATCCTTGGCACCGCGCGCGGGTGACCTGCTCGGTCGAAGCTCGAGAGCGACTCGGCCCCACCAGTGTGGGGATGACTCAGAGCGTGAGTGCAAGGCGGTTCCCCACAGCAACTCCGCCTCGGGCCCGAGGCCGGCGGGCTCAGCCCTCCCACTCCATGAACTCGCCCCGGTCGATCTTCCGCCGGAGCGCATTGAGGTCATTGACGTGGGCCTGGAGGTCGGCGATGTCGTGGCCTGCGCGCTCGCGGCTCTGCATCTCCGCCATCGCCGCCGTGATGGCCTCCTGGACGCGGTCGAGCTTGAGCAGCCGCATCGACGACGTCGCCGACTGGTAGGGCTCGCTGTCGCGCTCCTTGACGGCCATCCCCACCTTTTCCTTCCAGTTGTCGGCGCTGAGGGCGTGCCGCTCGGCGAGCGCCTCGGCGACGAGGACACGCGCGGCCTCCCCGTGCTCGCCGCGGACGAAGGGCCCCGCGCTCACGTCGCCGGCCTCGAACTGGGCGATCAGCGCCTGCACAACGTCCTGCGCCGCGCCAGGCGTGAACTCGTCGAGGCCCATCCGGGTGAGGACGTGCTCCACCATCGGCGTCCCATGCATGAGCATGAGCCGGATCAGCGACTCCTCTTCCGGGCGGAGGTCGGGGGCGGGCGGGATGCGCGCGGCCTCCGCGGCCTCGGGCGGCGGCTCGGGCCGGGGCCGCGACCGAGGCGGGGCCTGCCCGTCGAACTGGCGGCGGAGGTCGGTCTCGTAGACGTCGAGGAGCGTCGCGGCGCGGCGGAGGTACTCGCCCGACTGGATCGGGTCGCCGAGCCGCTTGATCGTCGCCAGCACCTCGCGGACGGCCGCGCTCTTCCCCTCCGGCGTCTGGAGTGAACCCGACTGGCGGGCCTGCATCACGAGGAACTCCACGAAGTCGAGCCGCTCGTCGCGAAGGACACCGCGGAACGCGTCGGCGCCGAACTGGCGGACGAACGAGTCGGGGTCGGCGCCGTCGGGGAGGGAGACGGCGTAGGGCGCGAGGCCGGCGTCGAGCGCCACGTCGATCCCCTTCCGCGCCGCGCTCTGGCCGGCGGCGTCGGCGTCGAACAGGAGGACGAGGCGCTGGACGTCGAGCTTTTTCAGCAGGTCCATCTGCTGGGTCGTCAGCGCCGTCCCGCTCGCCGCGACGACGTTCCGGACGCCGGCGTCCCACAGCGACACCACGTCGGCGTAGCCCTCGACGACGACGGCCTCCCGCTCGGTCCGGATCGACCGCTTCGCCTGCTTCATCCCGTACAGCACGCGGGACTTGTGGTAGACCTCCGTCTCGGGCGAGTTGACGTACTTGGCCGGCGTGTAGTCGTCGCTGCCGGTCTGCGTGTCGGGCAGGATCCGCCCTCCGAAGCCGAGGACCTTGCCGATGGGCGAGAGGATCGGGAACATGAGCCGGTCGCGGAACACGTCGTAGTGGCCGCCCCCGCTCCGCTCCTTGGCCAGCCCGACGGCCTCGAGGATCTCCGGCTTGTACCCCGCCTCGGTGGCCGCACGGACGAGGCCGTCCCACGCCGGCGTCGCCACGCCGATGCCGAACTCGCGGACGGCGTCTTTCGAGAACCCGCGGTCCTTGAGGTACGCGACGCCCCGCTCGCCGTCGGGCGTCCCGAGCGTCTTGTAGAAGTAGCCCGCCGCGAACCGGAGCGCCGCGTGCATGGCCCCCCGGCGGTCGGCCTCGGGGCTCGCGCCCTCCTCCCGGATCTCGATGCCCGCCCGGTCCGCCAGCAGGCGGACCGAGTCCAAGAACCCGACGCCCTCGATCTCCTCGACGAACTTGAACACGTCGCCGCCCCGCCGGCACCCGAAGCAGTAGTACAGGTTCTGCGACGGGTCGACGGAGAACGACGGCGACTTCTCGTTGTGGAACGGGCAGAGCCCCATGTACCGCTGGCCCTGCTTTTTGAGGCGGACGCGGTCGCTCACGACGTCGACGAGGTCGGAGGCCGCGCGGACCTCGTCGATGGTGGCGTCGGGGATGGAGGGCATGGGCGTGGTCGGGGCCGGCAGTTTACCCCGGGAGCGTCGGCCGGCGCGCGACGTCGGCGGGGTCCCACGTGACGGCGTCGTCCACCGCCAGGGTCCCCGACGCGACGACCGAGGCGCGGAGGCCGCCTCGGCGGACGAGCGCGTCGAAGATCCGGTCCTGGCCCGTCACGCGGACGAGGTAGGAACACGGCGCGCAGAGCCGGACGCCCTCGAACCGCGCCGCGCCGATCGCGAACGGGACGCCGCGGAGGTCGTCGAGCGGCACGCCCTCGACGACGAGGTTCCGGCGGTGCTGGCCGTCGGCGACGGCGACGCCGAACTCGGCCTCCGCATCCGCCAACGCCTCGGCGGCGATGAGCGTGACGTCGCGGGCGCGGCCGGGCCACCGGCTGAACGAGCCCTCGCCGGCGGCGTAGCGGTCGCCGGCGAGGCCGCGGCCCTCGATCGCGCCGACCCGCTCGACAGCGCGGACGGGGGCCCCCGCCTCGGGGGCGACGTAGATCGAGACGAGGCGGCCGGGCATTTCCTCAGGAACGGGACGTGGGGCTCGTCGGTCAACGCCCTCCCCTCCACAAGGTCCCATGTCCGAAACGCCCGCCTCGCCTCAGGACGCCCCCTCCGAGAAGCCCGTCACCGAGACGGACCAGACGCGCCCGCCGACGCCCCAGGGCCGCGCCGACGACGACACGGACGTCCGCGACGACGACGGCGACACGGACGTCCCTACCTCCTAACGCTCGCCGTGCCCTCCGTCGCCCCCGCCACGACCGACCTCTCCGCCCGGTTCGCCGAGGTCCGCGCCTTTACCGAGTCGCTCTGCGGCGGGCTCGCGACCGAGGACTACGTCGTCCAGTCCTCTCCGGACGTCTCCCCCACCAAGTGGCACCTCGCCCACACGACGTGGTTCTGGGAGACCTTCGTCCTCACGCCGTTCGCCGACGGGTACCGGCTCTACGACGAGCGCTACCCGTTCCTGTTCAACAGCTACTACGTCCAGGCCGGCGAGCGGCACTGCCGCGCCCAGCGCGGCTACCTCTCGCGGCCAACGGTCGAGGAGGTGTTCGCCTACCGCCATCACGTCGACGAGGCCATGGCCGCCTTGCTCGACGGCTTCGCCGAGGCCGACCGGCCCGACGTCGCCGACGTCGTCGAGGTCGGGCTCCACCACGAGCAGCAGCACCAGGAGCTGATGCTGACCGACCTCAAGCACGTGTTCGCCGTCAACCCGCTCCGGCCGGCCTACTGCGAGCGGGCTGAGGCCCCGTCGGTCGCCCCCGGTCCGCTCGGGTGGCGACGGTTCGAGGCCGGGCTCCACGAGGTCGGCTTCGAGGCGCGCGACGGCCGGACGAGCCGCGGGCGGTTCCACTTCGACAACGAGCGCCCACGCCACCGCCAGTTTGTCGAGGCCTTCGAGATCGCCGACCGCCTCGTGACGTGCGGCGAGTACCTCGAGTTCATGGCCGACGGCGGCTACGACGACACGCCGCTGTGGCTCTCGCTCGGCTGGGCCACGCGCGTCGAGAACGAGTGGACCGAGCCGTTCTACTGGGAGCGCGACGAGGACAGCCCGACCGGCTACTCCGTGTTCACGCTCTCGGGGATGAAGCCCGTCGACCCGAACGAGCCGGTCTGCCACCTCAGCTACTTCGAGGCCGACGCGTTCGCCCGCTGGGCCGGCGCCCGGCTGCCCAGCGAGTTCGAGTGGGAGGTCGCCGCGCGGACGGTCTGGGACGGACACCGCGACGCGCCGGGCCCGTTCGCCGACGCGGGCCGGTTCCACCCCACCCCGGCCCCGCCCGGCGGCGGCGACGGGGCCCCGGCCGACGCGCCGGCGCTCCGTCAGATGTACGGCCAAGTGTGGCAGTGGACGCACAGCCAGTACACGCCGTACCCAGGCTACAAGCCGCTCGAGGGCGCGCTCGGCGAGTACAACGGCAAGTTCATGGCCAACCAGTTCGTGCTCCGCGGCGGGAGCGTCGCGACGAGCCGGAGCCACATCCGGCCGACGTACCGCAACTTCTTCCCGCCCGACGCGACGTGGCAAATCACGGGCCTCCGGCTCGCCCGGTCGTGAGCATGCCCTCCCTGCCCGAGGAGACAGACACGGAGCCGTCCGCCTCGGCGCCCGCATCGACGGCGTCGGCGTTCGGCCGCGACGTGCTCGCGGGGCTCGCGCGGCGGCCCCGCCGGATTCCGGCCAAGTACTTCTACGACGAGCGCGGCTCGCGCCTCTTCGACGCCATCACGCGCCTCGACGCCTACTACCCGACGCGGACGGAGCGCCAGATCCTCCTCGACCACGGCGATGAGATGGTCGAGGCGATCGGGAAGAACGCGGCCCTCGTCGAGTACGGGAGCGGGTCGAGCGAGAAGACCCGGATCCTCCTCGACGCGCTCCACGCCCGCCGGACGCTCGCGGCCTACGTCCCGATCGACATCTCGGCCGCGTTCCTCGAGCAGTCGGCCGAGGCCCTCCGCGGAGCGTATCCGGGCCTGCCGGTCCTCCCCGTCGCGGCCGACTACACGCGCGCCTTCGACCTGCCGGACCTCCCGGCCGAGACCTCGCGCGTGGTCGTGTTCTTCCCCGGCTCGACGATCGGAAACTTCACGCCCGACGAGGCGCGCGGCTTCCTCCGCCACGCCGCCGAGGTGGCCGGGGACGACGGCGCGCTCCTCATCGGGGTCGATCAGTGGAAAGACGCCGCCGTCCTCCGCCGGGCCTACGACGACCCCGAGGGGGTCACGGCGGCGTTCAACCTCAACGTGCTCCGCCGCATTAACCGCGAGCTCGACGGCGACGCCGACCTCGACGCCTGGGCCCACGAGGTCCGGCTCGGTGAGCGTCCGCACCGGGTCGAGATGCACCTTCGGTCGCGGGAGGCCCAGACGCTCACGGTACTCGGCCACGCCTTCCGCTTCGAGGCCGGCGAGACGATCCACACCGAGGACTCCCACAAGTTCGGGCCCGACGGGCTGGCGGCCCTGGCCCAGGAGGCCGGCCTGGTACGCCGCAAGCGGTGGACGGACCCCCGCGGCTGGTTCGCCGTCGAGCTGTACGAGACGCGCGGCGGCGCCCCGCGCTAGCTTGCAGAATGGCCAAATCCAAGAAGAAGGCTCCCCGGACCATCCTCGGCGTCGACATCGGCGGGTCCGGGATCAAGGGGGCGCCGGTCGACACGAAAAAGGGCGTTCTGGTCGAGGACCGGCACCGGATCCCGACGCCGCAACCCGCGACCCCGAAGGCCGTCGCCGAGACGATGCGCCTGGTGATGGAGGCCCACGGGTGGAAGGGCGCGCTCGGGTGCACGGTCCCCGGCCGGGTCGTCCGCGGCGTGGTCGAGACGGCGGCCAACATCGACGATGCCTGGATCGGGACCGACGCGGGCAAGCTGTTCAAAAAGACCTGCGGCGTCCCGGTCGCCGTCCTCAACGACGCCGACGCGGCGGGGATCGCCGAGATGCGGTTCGGGGCCGGCAAGCGAGCCAAAGGCACGGTCCTCCTCCTGACGCTCGGCACGGGCATCGGCAGCGCGCTCTTTACCGACGGCCACCTCGTCCCGAACACCGAATTCGGGCACATCAAGTTCGACAAGCGAATCGCGGAACACGTCGCCGCCGACTCGATCCGCTCCAAGGAGCACCTGAGCTGGGAGCGCTGGGCGAAGAAGCGCGTCCGGCCCGTGCTGGCGATGTACGAGTTCCTGCTCTCCCCCGACCTCATCATCATCGGCGGCGGCGTAAGCAAGCCCGAGCGGTGGGAGAGGTTCGGCCACCTCCTCGACACCAAGGCGAAGGTCGTCCCGGCCGCGCTCGGCAACGAGGCAGGAATCGTCGGCGCCGCGCTGGCTGCGCGGGAGATGCTCAAAGGATAGCGTGCGCCGTCCGAGGTTCGTTCGGCGGAAGCACGGGGCGAGACGAGCCCACCTCGACCCCTTCTCCCAGCCTGACTTCGCCCGGTCGGACCTGACATGATCGAGCTCGACCGCGACGCCCCGCTCCCGCTCGCCGAGCAGCTCGTCGAGGCGATGCGGTACGAGATCGCATCGGGCAAGTACCGGCCGGGCTCGCGGTTGCCGTCGACGCGCCAGCTCGGCGATCAGCTCGGGATCTCGTTCCACACCGTCCGCAAGAGCTACCAGCGGCTGGCCGAGGACGGCCTCGTCGACGTCCGCCGCGGCGGCGGGTACGTCGTCGTCGAGCGGCAGGCGCTGTCGCGGGCCGAGCGGCTCGAGCGCGGGGCCGGCGTCGTCGAGGAGGCCCTCCACAAGCTCATCGGCCTCGGCCTCAGCGACGACGAGGTGGAGTACGTCGTTCAAGAGGGCCTTCAGTTTTTCGAGCGGCCGGGCGCACGCCGGGCGCTCGTGTTCGCCGCCGGCTACCGCGAGCTGGCCGAGAGCGGGGCCGAGCAGGCCGGCGCGGCGCTCCAGGAGCGCGTGGCGCCGGCCCTCCTCTCCGACCTCGCCGGCCTCGACGCGCTCGACGGCTTGGTCGTCGCCCTCCCCGACCTCCGGACGGCCCGCCGCGCGCGCCCGCAGGCCGAGATCGTCGGCGCCGCGATCGAGTACCCGCTCGACGTGCTGGAACGGATCGCGCGGCTCGGCCCCGGCGAGTCGCTCGGCCTCGTGACCCGCCACGCCGACGCCGTCGCACCGCTCTCCGACGAGCTCCGCCAGCGGACGGGGTTCGCCGGGCCGCTTCTCGGGCTGCCCGTGGACGCCGACCGGCGCCAGCTCGAGACGGTCGTCCGCCAGTCGGCGTTCGTAGCGTTCACCCCACAGGCCCGCCGCCGCGTCCGCCCGGTTTTGACGGCCCTCGACACGCCGAACGCCGAGCTCGCCCCGACCCTCGCCCCGGCCTCGCTGTCCCGCCTCCGCGACGCGCTCGCAGACTAAGGCCCCGCCTTGGCGGCGAGGCGGGCCGAGCCGGGACGGCCGGCTCCTATCCCAACGTCGACCGCTCCTCCGTCGTCGGCGTCTCCTCGTCGGGCTCGTCGCTGTCCGGCGTGGCGTCGGCGACGACCTTGAGGTCCTCCGAGGCCCCGTCGGGGGCCGCGCCATCGCCCGAGGGCGCCTCGGCGTCGTCGGCCTGGTCGGGGTAGCGGACGCGGAAGTGGTAGATCCCGCAGAGGAGGCCGTGGAACGCCTCCTTGATGCGCGCGAGGTCCGCGAAGGTCAGCGCCGACTCGTCGAGCTGGCCGTCGGCCACGCGCGCCGCGACGATCGCGTCGATGAGCGACTCGAGCCGCTTCGGGGTCGGCTTCGAGAGGCTCCGCGAGGCGGCCTCGACGGAGTCCGCCAGCATCACGATGGCCTGCTCGTTCGTCTGCGGCCGCGGCCCCGGGTACCGGTAGTCCGACTCGTCGACGACCGACGGGTCCTCCTCGGCCTCCTGCGCCTTCCGGTAGAAAAACTCGATCAGCCCGGTCCCGTGGTGGCTCGCGATAAAGTCGATGACCATCTCAGGGAGGTTCTGCTCGCGCCCGAGCTGGACGCCCTCCGTGACGTGCGCCGCGATGCCGAGAGCGCTCA
>JAAXJP010000658.1 GCA_012269805.1 Rubrivirga sp. | reverse complement strand
TCGCGGGGGCTCAGTCGGGGAGCTCGTTGTTGATCGCGATGTCGAGGGCAGCGGCGCCCTCGACGAACGAGTCGCCCAGCGTCTGGAGGGCGTCGACGGCCGCGAGCACCGTCTGCTGGTCGTCGATGATCGCTTGGTCGAACGGGGCCGGGATGGCGTCGACCGCCGACAGCGCCGCCTGCACGTTGGCGTCAATGCGGTCGGCGAGGGCCTCGTCCTCGGCGCGGACGAGGTCGGCCAGCGAGGTGCCGCTCACGGTCGAGCCGTCGGTCCGGGTGTAGGACCCGCGCCAGACGTTGGCGATCCCCAGCGCGTTCGTGACGATGTCGCGGTGCGTGTTGTCCGAGAAGCACGAGTGCTCGTCCTCCTGGTCCTGGTTGTTCACGGCCACGAACATCCGCTCGACGGCCAGCTCCGACTTGGCGAGCGTGCCGATGCCGGTGAACACGTTCCGGAGCGCCTGCTCGTCGTCGAGGGCGAGGAAGGTGGCGCGGTAGCCCGCGCCGTCGCTGTCCCACTCCTCGACCATCTCGCCGAGGTGGACGAGGAGGAGGTCGCTCGCGGCGGCGAGGTAGGCCTTGCGCCGGTCGGCGTTGGGGGCCGTGGTGTAGTCGGTGATCGGGCGGGTCCCGGCGCCGTCGGCGCTGAGGTCCTGGCCCCAGAGGAGGAACTCGATGGCGTGGTAGCCGGCCGAGACGTTCTCCTCGCCCCCCTGCTCGTTGAGCTCGAGGAGGAGGCCCTCGTCGATCGTCGGGAACTCGGCCGGGCGGTTGATGATGCCGGCGTCGAGGTCGCCGACGACGTAGTCGACGTACGACTCGTCGAGCGGCCAGGCGTTGAGGAGCCCCTCGGGGCCGTCGGCGTCGTCGATGGGACCGTTGGCGAACCGGTAGGCCTCGGTCTGCCCATAGGGCTCACGGGCGTCGAGCCACGCCTCCTTGGCGGCGTCGAGGCCGGCCTGGTCGGGCGAGGCCACGAACGCGTCGATGGCCCGGTCGAGTTCGACGGCCGCGTCGTAGGAGTCTTCGTAGGAGGCGAGCACGACGTCGGCGTACGTCGTGACCGCAGCGGACCGCTCGGCGGCCTTGCCGTCAGACGAGTCGCACCCGACGGCGGTGAGGGGGAGCGCGAGCGCTGCGACCAGGAGCGGCGTTCCGCGGAACGGGAAGCGGGCCATGGATGGAGGGCTTGTTTAGACCCAGTCTATATGCACCGTCCGCCTCCTGCTTTCGAAGGCGGGTGAAGGTCGTGCGCAGACCTAGCTAGGAGCTCCCGCTCGGCACGTGGGGGGCTGACTCCCACGACTGTTCGGCCGGTCCGCGACTCGTCACCTCGTATTCGGCCATCCCCGCGTGCGAGAGCAGCCGGACCGAGTCGGGCCGCGCGCTACGATCCCGCCTCGGGTGGCGCGCTCAAGAACCCGCGTCGGGCAGTCTCGCACGCGTCGACATCCCGGGCGCTCCACGACGAGGCCTGTCGGGTCCGAAAGACTGCCCTTCGCATGTGGCCTCGTTCGAACCCCGGCGAGGGGGCTTCCCGTCCGAGCAGGCCCCAGTGTCAAGGACGACGGCCAGACGGGGGAGTCGGCTCTCTCGGCGGGAGTCCGGAGAGCGTGGTTGTACGAACCCGTACTCGCCCGCTCGAGTGGACGGCCCGCGCGGTTCGCCCCGTTCTCCCCTGCGTGCTTCGGGTCCATCCGCGGCGCGTACTGACCGGATCGGTTTCTTCCCGACGTGCGAGGAGGGCTCGGTTCAGACGACCACCAGTGCCACGGGCCTACCCACCCGTCGTGATCGTCACGTCAGCCCGCATGGGGGTCGGGTCGAACCGGCTCGGTGGGTAGAACAGGACGACGACGTACTCCCCGGCCGGGAGCACGTCGGTCTGCTGGTACGTGTCTCCGCGCCGGAGCGTCGTGTAGAACTGGGGGAAGTCCCGGAACGGCTCTTTGTCCCGCCACTTGTAGTGCTCCGACGCCCGCATGACGCGGAGTTCCGACCGAGACCCGCGCGTCTGGGTCACCTCGACCCGGACGCGGGTCGGCTCGGAGTTCGAGATCGGCCACACCCAGTACTTGTTCCGGCCCACGGAGAACGGGCCGTCCGCGACGACCTCAAGAGGGGGCGGGGCGACGTCGATGCGCACGGTAGCCACTGCGGAGGCCCCGTCGGCGTCCGTGGCCGAGTACGTGAACGAGTCGGCGCCGACGTACCCCCGCTCGGGGGTGTAGGTGACGGAGCCGCCGTCGGCCACCTCGACCTCGCCGTGCTGGGGCGGCGTTTCGACGGCGAGCGCGAGGTCGTCGCCCTCGGGGTCCTCGTCGTTCTCGAGGGGGTAGACGGTTGCCGTCCTTCCGGTCCGGACCTCGACCTCGTCGTCGGCCACCGAGGGGGGGGCGTTGGGCCTCGGCGCGACGGCGACCAAGACCGTGCCGGTCGCCGTGCCGAACGCGTCTCCCGAGGCGCGGTACGAGAACCGGTCCTCGCCGACAAAGTCCTCGGCCGCTACGTAGTCGATCCAGGCTCCGCCCCCCCCGACCGTCGCCGTCCCGTGGTCGGGGGCGGCCGTCACCACGGCGTCCGGGTCGTCACCCATCCGGACGTCGTTCCGGAGGACGAACACGCGGACGGGCTCCCCCTGGACCGTCTCCACCCGGTCGTCGACGGCGCGGGGCCGGAGCCCGAGGTACGCGGAGAGGGCGACGACGACGGCCGCCCCGACGAGTCCGAACAGGGCCGGCCGCCTCGAGCCGGTCGGTGCGGGGGGAGCGAGGTCCGTCGACGGCCGTACTGGGAGGGTCCCAGCCCCCACGACCTCGTAGTCGACGTCGATCGGCTCGTCCTCCGCGAGCGGGTCGCGGGCGGAGCCGCTGTTGAGTGACGGGGCGACCGACGAGGTGGCCGACGGCGGCTCCGCGTCGGCCGCCACCGCGTCGGCCGCCGCCCTCAGCCGCTCGTCGTATTCCGCTTCGCCGATCCTCCCCGTCGCGAGGGCGACGTCGGCCTCCCCCTTCCGTTCTGGCGGGACGCCCCGGGGGGAGTCGGCCTCGAGCCGTCGCAGCGCGGCCTCGAACCGGCGCTCGTCGATGTCGCCCCCCGCGAGGCGGGCTCTCAGGATGGCGACGGCGTGGGGCTCGGTGGGCACGGGCTCAGCGGTACGCGGTGATCCGGCGGAGGGCGACGTCCAATTGCGAGCGGAGGGCCTCGCTCTGGCCCGACAGGTAGTCCTCGTAGAGATCGGGGTACCGCTGTCGGGCGAACGCGAGGAGGTTGGCGTAGCGGCTGACCATCGGGGGGTGTCGGGAGTACAGCCGGGCGACGAGTCCGAAGAGGTTCTCGACCTCGTCGCACTGATAGAGGATCGAGGACGGGTTGACGTCGCGGTGGAGCCCCGACCCGACCATCATCCTCGTGAACGCGTTGACGGCGCTCGTGAGGTCGCCGCAGACGGCCAGCCCGATCTGGTCCCCGCTGTATTGGACGGCCCGCTCGTAGGGGTACACGAGGAGGTTGAGGACCTTCAGGTTTTCCGTCGAGTTGATGAGGAAGGAGACGAACGAGGTCCTCGTGTGCTTCGCCTTCAGCGCGCCGACGAACCGGGCGACGATGAACTCGACCTCCTTGAGCCCGCCCTCCGTCCGGACGGCCTCGGCCATCCCTGAGTGGAGGACGATGTACTTCGTCGAGAAGAACTTGGCGAGGACGGCGTCGATCGACCCGTCCTCGACGATGTAGACGTCGAGGGCCCCCTCGTACCCCAGCCTCGCCTTCACGTCGGTCGCCACGCGGTGGATGTCGGGGAAGTTGTTCGCGTACACCTTCACGGCGTGCCCGAGGAAGCGGGCCCGGGCGACCCGGGTCCCGAACCACACGAGCCCGACGAGGACGGGGAGGACCCAGACGAGGACGAGGTAGAGGAGCATGACCGGGACGACGGCGAACGCCGCGAGGACGAGCCTCGAGGTCTCCGTCGGGTGACGCAGGGCCCGGACGTCGACGCGGGCCGGTCCCCGGACCGCCCAGGCGCCGTCGCCTCCCGGAGCGGCCCCCTCCGGCATCACGTCCTGGGGTGAGTGGCACCTCGGGCAGACGTACCTCACACGTTGACCGCTGGGGACGCGGGCACGGGCGCCGCAGTCCTCGCAGAGGACGACTCGCTTCTGAGTCTGCGTCTCGGCCATCTCGGTACCGCCTGGGGCCTAGACCTTACAAACGAATGCTTTACCGATCCAGGGCGGCCCGGTCCCCTGGCTTCGCGCCGAGCCCGACCGATCGCCCCCGACTCTGCCCGCCTCGGTGGTCCGGCCGATCGGGCCGCCCAGGCGGCCGGGCACAAAAAAACCGCCGGCCCCTCGGGAGAGGCCGGCGGTCGGTGGTAGCGGGGGGGGGCTTCGAACCCCCGATCTTCGGGTTATGAGCCCGACGAGATACCACTTCTCCACCCCGCGATCGGACACCCATGGTACGGCGGTGGGCAGGCGGTCCGCAAGCGGAAGGCGTGGAGCCCGGGTGAAGTCCGACGGCCCGCTCGGGAGCCCCCGGAGGTTGGCCGTCCTAGACGGGACCCGTACGAGTCCGGCGCCATTCGAACGCCGTTCGTATATCTTCGTCGAACCCTCTCTCCCCGTCCCCGACCCGCTTTTATGGCCTCCGTCCGTCCGTTCCGGGCGCTCCGTCCGACGCCCGAGCACGCTCCGACCGTCGCCTCCGTCCCCTACGACGTCGTGTCGACCGAGGAGGCTCGGGAGCTGGCCGCCGGCAACGACCTCTCGTTTCTGCATGTCGTCCGGCCCGAGATCGACCTCCCGGAGGGGACCGATGAGCACGCCGACGCGGTGTACGCCCAGGGCGCCGAGGCGCTCCGCCGGCTGGCCGCCTCCGACGCGTTCGTCCGCGACGACGACGCCCGGCTCTACGTCTACCGCCTCGTCATGAACGGGCGCGCGCAGACCGGGATCGTCGGGCTCGTCTCGGTCGAGGAGTACGAGACGGACGTGATCCTCAAGCACGAGAAGACGCGGCCCGACAAGGAGGACGACCGGACGCGCCACCTCGTCACCCAGCGCGCGCACGCCGAGCCGGTCATGCTGACGTACCGGGGCCGCGACGAGATCGACGCGGCCGTCGGCGAGGCCATGGAGGCGACGCCGCTTTTCGACTTCAAGGCCAAGGACTACGTCCAGCACACGGTCTGGCCCATCGCCGACGCCTCCGCCGTCGTCGACGCGTTCCGCGACGTCGACGTGCTGTACGTGGCCGACGGGCACCACCGGAGCGCCGCCGCGGCCCGCGCCGCCCGTGAGCTCGACGGGGTCGAGGCGGCCGGCCACTTTCTCGCCGTCCTGTTCCCGATGGCCGAGATGGAGATCCTCCCGTACAACCGGGTCATCTACGACCTCCCGGTCGGGAAGGGGAAGTTTCTCGACCAGCTCCGACGGAAGCTCGACGTCGAGGAGGCCCTCTTCCCGGACCCCGAGGACTACGGGTTCGTGCAGGTCTACCTCGGGATGGACTACGGCTGGCACTCGATCCTCCTGCCCGAGACCGCGCGCGACGGCGTGGCCGACACGCTCGACGTGGCCCGCCTCGGCGAGTTCGTCCTCGAGCCGATCCTCGGCATCACCGACCCCCGCACGAACGACAACGTCGGCTTCGTCGGCGGCATCCGGGGGACCGAAGAGCTCGAGCGCCTCGTCGACTCCGGCGAGTGCGACGCGGCGTTCTCCATGTTCCCGACGGCCATCGAGGAGCTCGTCGACGTGTCGGACGCGGGCGAACTCATGCCGCCCAAGTCGACGTGGTTCGAGCCGAAGCTCCGCAGCGGGCTCCTCGTCCACACGTTCTGGGACGGGGAGGAGGGGTGAGGGCCGGGGCGTGAGGGAGCCGGGGAGCCCCAGGCTCGCGGCGCCGTATCCCACGCCCCTCCATCCCGCACCCCTCCGTCCATGACCATCCTCGTCGCCGACCGCGTTTCCGCCGACGCCCTCCAGACCCTCCGCGACGACGGCCACGAGGTCGTCGAGGCGGCCGGCCTCAGCGGCGACGCGCTCGTGGAGGCGCTCCGCGAGCACGACCCGGCCGTCCTCGTCGTCCGCTCGACAACGGTGACGGCCGAGGCGCTCGACGCGGCGCGCGGCCTCGAGTTGATCGTCCGCGCCGGCGCGGGCGTCGACACGATCGACGTGGCGGGCGCCTCGGAGCGCGGGGTGTTCGTGGCCAACTGCCCCGGCAAGAACGCGGCGGCCGTGGCCGAGCTGGCGTTCGGGCTCCTGCTCGCCCTCGACCGGCGGATCCCCGACAACGTGATCGCGGCGCGCGCCGGGCGGTGGGACAAAAAAGGCTTCGCGTCGGCGCGGGGCCTCCGGGGGCGGACCCTCGGGGTCCTCGGGCTGGGCAACATCGGCCGGGAGGTCGTCGCCCGCGCGAAGGCGTTCGGGATGCCGGTCGTGGCCTGGAGCCGGTCGCTCACCCCCGAGGCCGCCGCCGACCTCGGCGTCACCCGCGCCGCCTCGCCCGTCGACCTCGCCCGGCAGGCCGACGCCGTGACGGTCCACGTGGCGTCGACCCCCGACACGCGGCACCTCGTCGACGCCGACTTTCTGGCGGCGCTGCCCGACGGGGCGGCGCTCGTCAACACGGCCCGCGCCGACGTCGTGGACGAGGACGCCGTGGCCGAGGCCGTCGCCGCCGGCCGGCTCCGCTTCGCGACCGACGTGCCCTCGGGCGAGCCCTCGAGCAAGCAGGCCGACTTTGCCCACCCGCTCGCCGAGGCGGCCTACATCACCCACCACGTCGGCGCGTCGACCGACGAGGCGACGGAGGCCATCGGGCAGGAGGCGGCGCGCGTGATCCGGGCCTACGCCGAGACGGGCCGCGTGCCGAACAACGTGAACCTGGCCGCGAAGACGCCCGCGACGCACCTCCTGACGGTCCGCCACCTCGACCGCGTCGGCGTGCTGGCGGGCGTGCTCGGCGAGGTCCGCGAGGCGGGGTGGAACGTGCAGGAGATGGAGAACCTCGTGTTCGAGGGGGCCGAGGCCGCCTGCGCCCGGATCCGCGTCGACACGGCCGGCGGGGCCGACCCCCACGGCGCGCTCGACCAGATCCGCGGCGTCGAGCACGTCCTGAACGCGACCGTCCTCGCGCTGTAGCGCGTAGTCCGATCGTACCACGCCGCGTGGGGAGCGCGACCAGGGCGCCGCGCCGCAGAGACGCGATCCTGTCGGGTCCCGTCCCACGACCTCGATGCGCTCCCACGCTCTGCTCGCCCTCCTCGCCGTCTTCGGGCCCGTCGTCGCGACGGGGTGCGCCCACTACGCCATCCCACCGACGCTCTACGCCCCTACGGCCCCGGTCGTCCCGCTCCACGACGGTCCCGGCGATGTCGTCGCTTCCGGCCGGATCGGGACGGGCGGGATGGAGGGCACCGTGACGGCGTCGCCGGCTCCGCACCTCGGGCTGTTCGCCCGCGCGAGCGCGCTCTCGCGGGGCGGGCGCGGCGCGATGGACCAGCGGCTGGCCGAGGGGGGGCTCACGGTCTACGGGCCGACCGCGGGCGTCCTCCGCACGGAGCTCGGCGCGGGGCTCGCGACCGGGGACGTCTCCGACGAGGGCCGGGACGGATACCGGCCGTGCGTCTTCCAGTGCGAAGATGCCCCCCCGCCGCCCGAGCCGTACCGGGCGGACGGCACGCTCCGCCAGGCGTACGTCCACGTGACGGTCGCGGCGCGGGGCGAGTGGATGGCGGTCGGGCTGACGGGGCGGCTCAGCCGCGTCGCCGTCTCGGACATCCAGACCAGCCACGGAGCCCGCCTCCCCGATGCCGACGAGGTCTACGCCGGGCTCGGCGTGGTGTCCCGACTCGACGCCGGCCCGGCCTCGATCGAGCTGGCGGTCGGGACGAGCCAGCCGCTCGGCGGCGTCACGGTCCCCGACGACGGCGGGCCCGGCCGGACGCTCGGGGGCCGGTACCGCGCCGTCGGCGGCTACACGAGCCTCGGGCTGTCGCTCGCCATCGACGACCTCTTTCGCGGGGGGCGCTAGGGCTTCGCGGGGGCGCTAGGCCAGGGAGAGCGGTGCGTGGCCCGAGCCGGCAGCCGGCCCCGACCGCCTCGGGACCGTCGCCGAGGCGGGCACGGCACGCTCACGCGGATTTCGGGGGACCACGGCACGGCGGGCGCTAGTTTCACCGTTGACCGAAACCCGCGCCC
>JAAXJP010000509.1 GCA_012269805.1 Rubrivirga sp. | reverse complement strand
GGGGGGCCCCGACGAGCGGTTCAGCCTCGACCACCACGTGTTCGAGACGCAGCTGCCCGCGCCGGGCGGGAAGGCGGGGCTCCAGACGCTGGTCAGCGACCTGATGAGCCAGCCGCTCTCGTTCGCCCACTCCCCCTGGACGTTCCACCTCGTCCACGACGTCGACCACGGCGACGGGTCGGTGGGGAGCGCCATCGTCGTCCGCGTCCACCACGTGATCGGGGACGGGATCGCGCTCATGCACGTGCTCATCCACGCCGTCGACGAGTACTTCGACGACGACCGCCCGACGGGGCGGACCCGGCGCCCGAAGCGGCCGCCCTCCGACCGCGCGCTGTCGACGCTGAAGAACGCGGGCGCCGAGACGCTCGACCTCCTCACAAAACCCCGGCACCTCGGCCGCCGGCTCAAGGCGGCCGGCGGCGGCGCCGCCAGTCTGGGCCACTTGCTGGCGATGGAGCCCGACAGCGACACGGTCCTCAAGTCCGGGACGTCGCCCGTCAAGCAGGCCGCGTGGACCGGGCCGATCGACCTCGAGACCATCAAGGCGGTCGGCCGCGCCATGGACGGGAAAGTCAACGACGTGCTGATGTCGTCGGCCGCGGGCGCGCTCCGGCGCTACTTCCAGGCGCGCGGTGAGCCCGTCGACGGCGTGACGGTCCGCACGGCGACGCCGTTCAACGTCCGCCCGCTCGAGAAGGCCCACGAGCTCGGCAACTCGTTCGGTCTCGTGTTCGTCGCGCTCCCGGTTGGCGAGGCGACGGCCGAGGCGCGGCTCCGCGTGACGAAGGAGCGAATGGACGCCGTCAAGGACACGTACGAGCCGGCCGTCGTCTACGCCATCCTCCAAACAATCGGCCGGACGCCCATGTGGGCGCACCGGTTCGTCGTCCGGCTGTTCCAGCAGAAGGCGTCGGGCGTGCTCACGAACGTGCCCGGCCCCCAGGAGCCGCTCCACATCGAGGGCGCGCCGATCACGACGCTGATGTTCTGGGTGCCCCAGGCCGGTGACCTCGGGCTCGGCATCAGCATCCTCAGCCTCGACGGCGTCGTCCGCGTCGGCATCGCGGCCGATGCGGCGATCATCGACGACCCGTCGGAACTGGCGGACGCGTTCGAGGAGGAGCTCGCGGCCCTCGCGGAAGCGTTCGGCCAGGAGGCTGAGAGCGCGAGCCGAACGGCGTGACCCGACCGGGGTCGGCGCCGAGGCCGGCCCGCCCGGCCGAGGGTTAGGCCGGGTCGTAGGTGGTCTCGTCGGCGACAGAGCCGTCCGCCTTGTAGACGACGAGACGGCTCGGGGCGTGGGCCCGCGCCGTCTGACGGGCGTCGACGAGCGCCTCCTTCTTCGTCGGGTGGACCGCCGAGGCCCGCTCGGCACCCACGCGCTGTACGGCCCATCCGCGGTCGTGCGTTGTGACCTGGTACACCGTCTGCGCCTCGGGTACGGCGTCGCCGGCCCCGGCCGCCTCGGCGATGGGCTCGGCGGCCTCCGCGAGGAGCGACGCCACGCGGGCCTGGAGCGCGTCGACCTGGGAGCGGAGCGCGAGCACCTCGTCGCGGCCGGGCACGCCGAGCTTGCCGAGCGCGGCCTCGACGAGGCCCTCGACCCGGTCCGCGACGGTGTCGACGGCCCCGCCGGCGACGCCTTTCGCGGTCGACGTCAGTGACGACGCGGCCTGCTCGACCTGGTCGACCGCGGACTTGGCCGCCCCCGTCCCCTTGTCGACGACCGACGAGCCGAGGGCGACGAGCGCGTCGAACGATTCGCCACCCGTTTTCCGGGCCTGCGCGAGCGCGCCGACGCCGGCGGCCCAGACGTCCTCGACCGGCTGGGGCAGGTCCCCCTTGCGGAGGGCCTTGGGCACCGCAGGGGCCTTCTTGGTTTTCTTCGAGCCCTTGGACTTCTTCGGCTTGGCCATGGCAAACGGGGGGGAGGGGCCGTGCAACCTCCAGTGCCCCCCGGTTCGTTCCGGGGAATCCCGGAAACGCGCCCCCCTCCTGTCGAGTACGACCC